>JBBSPC010000077.1:0-23244 GCA_038259125.1 Chroococcales cyanobacterium
ACAAATAGGTTCAAGAATGAAGATTGTCGGCGCACAATGGAATCGACTAAACGTATCTCAAATGCTAAAGCTTCGCTGTGCATATTTAAACCAAGACATTAGTTTAAGTATTTGTACTTAGTCAAAAAGTGGGATGCTCCCAACACGACTTTTGTTTTTTTCTAACTTATAGTAAATGAGAGTGAGCAAAAAAGAGCAGCTTGAATATGTCTTTGCTCTGGTAATCTAGACCTGATCAGAAATGAGAATTAGGATAAATGTTATCATCTTTAAGTTGTAATCAATGCAGAATATAGCTACAAAGTAAAGAAGAACTATTCGGTTTTCTTTAATTTCAATTATCAATATATTAACTACAAGAGTAAAGATCGCACACCATGATTCACGATATATTTATGCCCGCCCTTAGTTCCACCATGACCGAAGGTAAAATCGTCGAGTGGACAAAATCTGCTGGAGATAAAGTAGAAAAAGGGGAAACGGTATTAGTTGTAGAGTCGGACAAAGCCGATATGGACGTAGAGTCTTTTAATGAAGGTTATCTTGCCGTTATTATGGTCGAAGCAGGACAAGAAGCACCTGTAGGTAGTGCGATCGCTTTGATAGCTGAAACTGAAGCAGAAATTGAAGAAGCTAAAAAACAAGCTGCATCTCATCAAGGAGGCGCAAGCGCACCTGAAAAGGCAGCACCTACAGCAGTCACCGCACCTCCAAGCGTAGAAACGGCTACTGCTACCACTACCGCATCTAGCAACGGTACTAGTAATGGCTCTGGTAGGACTATTGCTTCACCCAGAGCTAAGAAACTAGCAAAACAACTAGGGATAGACTTAAAAACTCTTCAGGGAAGTGGTCCTTATGGCAGAATTACCGCAGGCGATGTAGAACAAGCATCAGGAAAACCTGTATCTGCACCTGCTGCAACTCCCATCGGTGCTGCTCCTATGGCTACTGCCAATGCTGCTCCTGCTGTAGTGGCTGCTCCTATTCTACCTATTTCTGCTCCTGCTGTAAGTGCTGGATCTAATGAAACTGTACCTCTCAATACTTTGCAAAAAGCAGTGGTACAAAACATGATGGCAAGTTTACAGGTGCCTATTTTTCATGTGGCATATACCATCACCACTGATGCTTTAGATCAGCTTTATAAACAAATTAAGCCTAAAGGTGTGACTATGACGGCTTTGTTGGCAAAAGCGATCGCCGTTACCTTGCAAAAGCATCCAGAAGTCAATGCTAGCTACACTCAAGATGCCATTAGCTATAATTCCCACATTAACGTGGCAGTAGCGGTAGCAATGCCAGATGGTGGTTTAATTACTCCTGTATTGCGTAATGCGGATCAAATGGATATTTATTCTCTATCTCGCACCTGGAAAGACTTAGTTAACCGCTCTAGATCTAAGCAGCTTAAGCCTGAAGAATATAGTACTGGTACATTTACTCTTTCTAACTTAGGAATGTTTGGAGTAGATAATTTTGATGCCATTTTACCTTCAGGACAAGGTTCAATTTTAGCCGTTGGTGGTTCAAAACCTCAGTTAGTTGCTGATGATTCAGGCATGATGGGTGTCAAACGTCAGATGAAGGTCAATATCACTTCTGACCACCGTATTATTTATGGCGCACAAGCAGCAGCTTTCTTAAAAGATTTGGCAACTTTGATTGAGACTGATGCCCAGTCTTTAACGCTCTAAGATAAAAAGCTAAAAGCTAAGAGCTAATAGCTTTTAGCTTTGATTTAACTATTATATGCAAAGCGGTATCCTTATCCGAAGGTGTACCCTTTAGGGTCAGGAATTCTTGAGGAAAAGCCTAATTGAGTACAATAAATATTTTGTCTGATTAAAGCTAACGACTATTAGCTGGGGCGAGACCTTTTATTCTTTAACTAATTTAAAAAGAGGCTATTATTTTGCAAAAATTGTTCGCTATTATTGCCGTTGCTATCATTATTTTATTTACTTCTGTTAGCTCTCCTGTTTTGGCTGATGTTACTACTAATCTTGATAGTGGCGCAAAAGTATTCAAAGCTAACTGTGCTGGTTGTCATGCCAAGGGGGGAAATATTGTGCGACGGGGCAAAAATCTAAAGTTAAAAGCTCTTCATAAATACAAAATGGATAGTCAGGAGGCGATCGCATCTATAGTAACTAATGGTAAGGGTATTATGTCAGCCTACGGCGATAAACTAACCCCCGAACAAATAGCAGATGTTAGTACTTATGTATTGCAAAAAGCAGCACAAAATTGGCAGTAAGTTTTAAAACGATGCATGATAAAAGATGAGGGATAAGGAATTAAAATTAATCCATAGGAAGAATAATGAATAAAATTTTTAAATATACATAGTGGTTTATCAAGCTCAGGATACAAGTATTACAGATATTTTAGACAGAGCCGAAAGAGGGGAAGATATTTCGGTAGAAGAGGGAATTTATCTGCTTCAACAACAAGATTCTGAATTTAAAGGTGCGATCGCCGCAACTGCAAATCTTCTCAGACAAAAGCAGGTAGGAGATACCGTAACCTATGTAGTCAACCGCAATATTAACTTTACTAATATCTGCGAACAGCACTGTAGTTTTTGCGCTTTCCGTCGGGATGCTGATGAAGCGGGATCGTTTTGGCTCAATAGAGAAGAAATAATCGCTAAAGCAGAAGAAGCAGTTGAAATTGGGGCGACAGAAATCTGTATGCAGGGGGGTTTAAATCTTCAGGCAAAAATAAACGGTGAGTCTTTAGCTTATTATCTCAATCTAGTTAAGGAAATTAAACATAATTTTCCCCAGTTACATCTTCATGCCTTTTCCCCCCAAGAAATCCAGTTTATTGCAAGAGAAGACAATATTAGCTACGAAAAAGTGCTGTTAGCTCTAAAAGAGGCTGGTTTAGGCTCAATGCCTGGTACAGCAGCCGAAATACTCGATGATAAAGTAAGAAATGTTATTTGTCCTGAAAAGATTAACAGTGCGACTTGGTTGGAGATAATTAGTTTAGCTCATCGCCTGGGCATACCTACCACCAGTACAATGCTATCAGGTCATATTGAAACCAAACAGCAGCAGATCGAACATCTAGATAAATTGCGATCGCTCCAGCAAACTGCCGTTGCTAATAATTATCCAGTCAAAATCACCGAGTTTATTATCTTACCTTTTGTGGGACAAGAAGCCCCTGCCCCTATTCGTCGTCGCGTTGGTAGAGATCAGCCAGATGTAGCAGAGGGATTGCATTTAACTGCCGTTGCCCGCATCTTTCTAGGTAACTGGATACCCAATCATCAACCAAGCTGGGTCAAAATTGGTCTAGAAGGAGCGCAAAAAGCTCTAGAGTGTGGCTGTAATGATATTGGCGGAACCTTGATGGAAGAGCATATTACCACTATGGCAGGGGCGCAGGGAGGTACTTGTATGTCAGTAGAGAATTTACAACAGGCGATCGCTACTTTAAATCGTCCTTACCAACAAAGAAATACTCTCTATAAATATTTATGAAGTGTGTCTTATTTCAATTCTATGAACAAACTTAGTATCCCAAATATGCCAAGGTTAGTTTAGTATTGTTATCTGACAATAGTAAAAAGTAAAAAATAGTTACATGAGAGTATTAGTAACTGGTGGTGCTGGTTTCCTTGGTTCCCATCTAATCGATCGGTTGATGAAGCAAGGTCATGATGTAATCTGTCTAGATAATTTTTTTACTGGTCATAAACGTAATATTAGGCATTGGCTGGACAATCCTTATTTTGAATTGATTCGTCATGATATTACCGAGCCAATTTGTTTAGAGGTAGATCAAATCTATCATCTTGCCTGTCCTGCTTCCCCAGTTCACTATCAATATAATCCCGTCAAAACCATCAAAACCAATGTGTTGGGAACATTAAATATGCTCGGTTTGGCAAAGCGGATTAATGCTAGATTCTTACTAGCCTCTACTTCAGAAGTGTATGGCGATCCTGATGTGCATCCTCAACCCGAAGAATATCGCGGTAACGTAAATCCTATTGGTATTCGCAGTTGTTATGATGAAGGCAAACGAGTAGCTGAGACTTTAGCATTTGATTATCATCGTCAAAACAAAGTAGACATCAGGGTAATGCGAATTTTTAATACCTATGGACCGAGGATGTTTGAAAATGATGGTCGTGTAGTTAGTAACTTTATTGTTCAAGCTCTCAAAGGCATACCTTTAACTGTTTATGGCGATGGTTCACAAACCCGCAGCTTTTGCTATGTTGCCGATCTCATTGAAGGTATGATGCGGTTGATGAACGGTGAACACATTGGACCAATTAACATTGGTAACCCTGGAGAATATACGATCCTGCAACTGGCTGAAACTATTCAAAAAATGGTTAATCCTGATGCGGAATTAACTTTTGAGCCACTTCCTCAAGACGATCCTTTGCAAAGACAACCTGATATCACCAAGGCTAAAAATCTTTTAGGTTGGCAACCCACTATTGACTTAGAAAAGGGACTGAAAATGACTATTGAAGACTTTCGTTCTCGAATTGCCAGTGGAGAAGCTTAGACAAATTGGTAAAACAGAAGTAATATATATCGTTCTTTTAAGTTTTTGATGTGTTTAATTTTTATTTGATATACATCAATAAAATTTTAGTAAATAATACAAGAGGTTAATAAGTTCTATGCGAGTTTGCGTTATTGGTACTGGATATGTCGGTTTGGTTACGGGTGTATGTTTGTCTCATATCGGACACGATGTAATCTGTGTCGATAACAACGAAGAAAAAGTTAAGTTGATGCAGGCTGGACAATCACCTATTTATGAGCCAGGTTTGTCTGAACTAATGAAGTCTTCGTCTGAATCTGGAAAGTTGATTTTTACTTCTGATTTGGCAAAAGGTGTAAGCCACGGAGAAATCCTTTACATAGCTGTCGGTACACCACCTCTACCTACAGGAGAAAGTGACACTCGCTATGTAGAAGCTGTAGCGCGGGGTATTGGGACTCATTTGCAAGGTGAATATAAAGTAATTGTCAACAAGTCAACCGTGCCAATTGGCTCTGGTGACTGGGTAAGAATGCTGATATTAGATGGCAATAAAGAAGCTGGTAGTAATATAGAACCTGTTTTTGATGTGATTAGTAATCCTGAATTTTTGCGTGAAGGTTCAGCGGTATATGATACTTTTAACCCCGATCGCATTGTTTTAGGTGGTAATAGCGATAAGGCAATTTCGATGATGCAGGAACTTTATAGTCCCTTGGTTACTAGGGAGTATGCTGAAGATAAGTCCGCCCCTCCTGTTCCAGTTGTAGTAACAGACTTGAGTTCAGCCGAAATGATTAAATATGCTGCCAACTCTTTTCTGGCAACTAAAATTAGTTTTATCAATGAAGTAGCTAATATATGCGATCGCGTTGGGGCAGATGTAACTCAAGTTGCTGCGGGAATTGGCTTGGACTCTCGCATCGGCGGTAAATTTTTGAGTGCTGGTATTGGTTGGGGTGGCTCTTGTTTTCCCAAAGATGTTTCGGCTTTAGTTCACACTGCTGATGACTATGGTTATGAATCCGAACTGCTCAAAGCAGCTATCAACGTCAACCAGCGTCAACGCTTGCTAGCTTTAGAGAAGCTGCAAAATGAGCTAAAAATTCTCAAGGGTAAAACCATTGGTTTATTGGGTTTGACCTTCAAGCCAGACACTGACGACATGAGAGATGCCCCTGCACTAGACTTAATTGAGCAACTCAATCGTCTTGGTGCAAGAGTCAAAGCCTACGATCCCATTGTCTCTCAATCAGGCTTGAGCCATGGTCTTTCAAATGTAAGGATTGAAACCAATGCCGAAATGCTGGCAGACTGTTGTGATGCTTTGGTCTTAGTTACCGACTGGAAAGAATTTCTGAAGCTAGACTTTACTAAAATAGTCAAGTTAATGAACAATCCTTTAATAATTGATGGACGAAACTTCTTAGATCGCAAAGCTGTTGAAGCTGCTGGGATGCGCTATATTGGCATGGGTAGATAAACAGTGATCAATAAACATTGAACAAATAAATAACGTTGTCGTTTAACTCATATATTTTATAAATAGTGCAAAGCGGTTTTTTCTGCTTTGCATTTTTTATACACAATGGTTCGGACAAAATTTAATAGATACCGAAAAATAGGTATTTTAGCCTTACTTTCGACTGAAATAATCAACGATAAATTAAGCTTTGCAAGCTTTTGTCAAAACTGTCCGAACTATTGATACAGTCAAAGATTACTCCGCCACGTCCGACATCGGAGCGCATTCCCTTGCGCCTGAGGGCGACGCGGGGTCGCTCCTCAACAGCGTGGTTCTAAATACAGAACTAAGTTCCGCCTAGCCCACGCTCATAAATGCCTTTTCGGGCGGTTTCGCGCTCGCGTCATTTAACGACAATTAAAGTTAATCTTCAAACCATCGCGGGGATGAGGAGTAGGTACAGTTACTAATTCTAAACTTTGATCGGGTAAAAGTTCCCAATCATAATTTTGCAAAAGTTTTGAGGCGAAAAGACGCATTTCTAAGCGAGCAAATTCTTTACCTAGACATTCTCTCAAACCACCGCCAAAGGGAATATAGCCAAAGCTGGCTTGCTTATCCGCTAAATTTTCAGGCGCAAAGCGATCGGGGTCAAAGCGATCGCTTTCGGGATAAATCTCTTCATCTTTATGGGTTTGAGCAATTTGATATTGAAGATTCCAACCTTTGGGGATACGATAACCGCTAAATTCAAAAGTTTCGACCGCTTCTCTAAAACCACCACCCACAGGGGGAATAATTCGCATGACCTCTTTAAGTACCTGTTCTAGATAGGTCATTTGCTTAATATTTTCCAGTGTGGTCGTATCTGCTATATTTAAGCGAGCCTGTTCGTCCCTCAAACGCTGCATCACATCTGGATGCTGTGCTGTCAAAAAACAAAAAGATGCGATTGCGCTGGTTAAAGTTTCATGTCCTGCAAACAATAACAGCAATACCTGATCTTTTAATTCTTCTAGACTCAAACTATTTCCTTCATCATCTTTAGCTTGAATCAACAACCCTAAAGCATCCTGACCAGGATCATCTGCTTGTTGGCGTTGGATTACAATTTTTTCTAAATGCTTTAGTAATTCTTTACGGGCGTGCAAAGCTTTACCAAACTTTGTCCAAGGAAGAGAGACAGGAATACTAAACAAGCCATCGCTAAATTGCTCAAACAATTTTCCTACTTTGCTTTGCGCACCACCATCGGTACTCAAGAATAGATTGCTGGCAATATCAAAAGTGAAGTCTCGCAACTCTGGATACCAAGTAAGAGTACCCATCTTTTTCCATCTTTGAAGATATTTTTCGGTAATCTGTTCCATAGTGGGAATGTAACTAGCCAAGGCTCTGGGCTGAAATGCTTCATACAGCAACTTTCGGCGAGAGGTATGAACTTTGCCGCTACTATTAGATAATGATTCTTTTCCTAATAAAACCCTGGTACTTTTTGGCCAAGTCGAAACTACATATTTATTCTCGTGGCGAAACAAAAAGGTGTTAGCTTCTGAACCGATCATGATCGCCGTAGGACGAGCAAAAATGTTGGTTTTATATACTTTGCCATATTTTTTAATTCGCTTTTGATTAAAGTCTGGATCGTTTAAAAAGGCAATTGTCTCTCCAATTAGAGGTAATCCGTTTCCTCCAGGAGGTTTAGGCAGAGAATTTAACTTGGTGTCATTAATTGCCATGCTGTACTCAACGTCGTTAATATTTTCGCAAGTAACTATTTCTCTTTTAAGAAACAAAATTAGTTACAGAGGGTGAGACGGACTTGGGGATCAAATCAAAGCCGAGATCGCCACTCGTGGAACGCTGCTGTCTCTCTCCGAAAACTTTTGTCATTTTTAAATTCTAGAACCTTTATAGAGATAAGGATGGCTCAATTTTTTTAGAATAATAAAAACTCAAATTAGAAAATGGCTGCAATCCCCTCAATGTGAGGATCTATTATCGGAAAGTGACAGAATAGCGATACCTATTATAAAACAATAGTTAGAGCAGTTCTATTGAGGGTAAGTTATATTGAACCGCATATTAGCTATGCACTGGCTTTTGCATATACGGGATAGCGAAAAACAGCTAAAGCATCTGTATCGGCTGGCATATCTTCTTGAATATAAACATTGCCACCTTGAAGGAAAGTTTGAACTACAGCAAAATTGATCAAATCAATACTATCTTCGGCTGATTCTGTCTGGAATATTACCTTATTTGTTTGTGGTTGAAATTTACCCCACTTTTGAGCATCCGCACCGATAAACAGAGTCTCTACCTGTCCATTAGCAGCACCAGCAATTATTTGCTCTAGCTGAGAACTAGCTTCATTCGTATCAGATAGCTGATGATATTTGTCCATTGCTTGTTGGCGTTTAGCAGCAAAATGGGGTTCAATAATCTCCCACGCTGAACGATGCAAATCTTCTGTAGCAACATCTTCAGGGTTACCAGTAATTCCTGCTTCTAATAAATTATTGTATGAATTTGCTTCGTGATAGATGGGTAAAAGGTATTCCACTCCAGCTAAAATTAAAGGAGTGTTTTCTGATTGTAAAGCTTCTTTTAGACTTTTATCTACCAGATCGAAGAAACGTTTTATTTCATCTTTGTTATCATTAGTACCGACTCCTTGACCATGATAAATAGGACTATTTCCTGAATTAGCACTATGATATTGAGTTTGTTTTTCAGGGTCATCATATTTCAAAGCTTCAGCTAAACTAGCAGGAACTGATTCAGGTAATTGTATTTGATTAATGCTGTAGTGGCTACCCAAGAAAAACTTTACTTGATTTTGAGATAGTGCCAGTAAATAAAATTTACTATCGTTGGAAATTACGGGTAATAAAGGCTTAAGATAAAAGCGATCGCTCACCTCAACTTCTGCTTGAAAACTGTAGGGAAGACGATAATACTGGACATTATCAGCATCAATAAAAAACGCTAATCCACAATCTTGATGTTGCCAAAAATCGTAATTATCTAGATAACTTTGAGCAGATTTAAAAGATTTTGCTAATTCTTCTGATTTGTTCAACTGCTCTATTTTTTGTTCAGCTTCGCGAATTAAATTTTTGAAGCGGATAGGATTTTTTCTAGTTTCTGTTCCCGCTTTTTCAGCAGGCATATAAATAGAAATACAGGTCGAACCAGTTGTTTGGGCAAGCTTTTGAAAATCAGAGCGAGATAATTTAGTCATAAATATTTTTCAAAATTGTTGATAACGTCTATTTATATAACAACAAAAAAACAAAGCGATCGCATCCTTCTTTCGATAGTAAAATATCAAAAAATAAGGACGCTGAATTCAACGTCCTAAATATTTAAACATTAGATTAATAGATGTATGATGCTATATTTTCTAAGCAGCTTCCCACATATCTTTAATTTTTCCTGGTAAAAACTCACTAACCTGGCTAATTTTATCTGAAGATAATTCCTCTTTGGTAGCTGAGAAAACTGCATCAATTACTTTTTCGGCAGTTGTTCCGCGAGGTACTCCACCTTCTTTTTCAATACGATAGATAAAGGTATCTGCATCAAATTTTAAAGGAGGACGGATATCACTTAACCAGGCGACTATAGGATTATCATCGTGCCAAAGCTTAGCTATTTCCTCTTGTAGTCTTTTGTTAGTTGCATTTTCCTCTGCTTCTGAGTGTAATTCTGCTTCTACTGCTTTAGATGCTTCGGTGGTCATTAAGTCGCGCATGGTGCGATAAACGATAGTAGTTAAGTCTCTCGCATCAAAGATATCAGGTAATTCAGCTTTAAGAGCTACTTTTTCTAGAAAAGGCGTATCTTTATTGGTAATGGGTGTGGAAGGACCTTTGGTCATGTCTGCTGGAGGATTTTTCTCCATCCGCTCAAGCATTTTCTCTCCTTTTTCGGTAAGTTTTGCTTTTTTAAACTTAATCAAATGGGGCAAAGGACCATCTGGCGCGCCAAAAGTGTTAGCAACGCGAAAATCTACTTCCTCTTCATCGATTAGATCGGGTACATCTTCTTGGTTAGCATAAGCATTACCCGAAAAGTCAGCATCAATATATTGCTTTTGCTTTAAATAATCAAGATGACCTAAAAAATCAGATATAGTCAAATTGCGTCCCGTAAAGTCTGTAGCTTGAAAATCTACAGAATGCTTACCACTGCCATCTCCTTGATGAATTTTATTAAGGAGTATGTACATTACATCATCTCTTAGAGGTATAGGCATATATTTATTATTCTCTGTTATTTTTTTACCAGAAAGATCTTAAGAAAAATCTATCAATCGTCACATCTACTTTAGGGATAATGTTTAGATCTAACTTTAGATAGAGATGTGGGCGGGTAAAATCTGGGTTGGATTGTCCCATTGTCTACAATTTTTGACCTATAGGCTGGTTGAAAAAAGAAATGACTTATTTTCGTATACCTGCTAACAGCATGACCCAGGATTATAAACTACTCTACCTTTAAGCAGGCTAATATAGAGTAATTTATAATTTAGCTAAAGGATTCATCAGTTTGATAGCAGTTTGTTCGGAGCTATTTTTAGCTGACAACGATAGGATAAGAATGATTATTTTGGCTCTGGTTCTAGAAATCTAGCTATTTTCCTATTAAGCAGTCCGACTCACGCCTCACATTTAGGATTGATTTGATTATTGTTCGTTTTAAAATAAACTCCTTTAAACCCCAAAAGAAAAAATATGTTACTTGAAACTTTTGCCAAACGTTTGAAAACTGTTGCTAACTCTCTAGTTAAAAATAAATTTATTCAACCTTATTGGGTGGAAATCATTACGCAGCAACCTTCCTGTACCTACTATTTTGGACCTTTTGATTCTCGTGCAGAAGCCAAGGAAATTCAGTCTGGTTATATTGAAGATCTGATGGCAGAAAAAGCGATTGGGATCAGTGTGGCTATTAAACGCTGTTTACCAACTAGGCTAACGATTACGGACGAGGAATACTTTGCTGAATAATATCAAAAACCACCTTTTCTTCTGGACTGAGCTGGTTGGGTTTTGATTCTCTATTTGCCGTCTGGCTCATCAAGTCTGGTAAAGAGCTATCTTTATAAGCTTCAAGAATAGCTGGATGAATGTAATATTTACGACAGGTTGCAGGACGATTACCAAGTTGTTTTGCAACATTTTTTATTGCTTGAGCAATATTTTTACGTGCTTGGGTTTCTGAATCGAATTCACCTATTTCATCTAGTTCAATAGCAGCTAGTAGTGTACCTGCCCAAGTGCGAAAGTCTTTAGCTGTAAATTCCTGCCCAGTTATGGTCTGAAGATACTCGTTTACGTCTGCTGAATCAACAAGTTGCTTCTCGCCAGATTCATCGTAATACTTAAATACTTCATATCCTGGTATATCTTGACATTGTTTAATCACGTTTGCCAATCGGCGATCGCGTAATTCTATTTCATGATCTACACCGCTTTTGCCGCGAAATTCAAACTTTACCTTTGTGCCTGTAATATCTATATGGCGATCGCGCAGGGTGGTTAAGCCAAAAGAGCGATTTTTCTTGGCATACTGGCTGTTTCCAACCCTAATTAGAGTAGTTTCTAATAACTGAACCACCGTTGCTAAAACCTTGTCTCTAGATAAGCCTTTTTGACGTAGATGCTTGGCTGTAGTTGTCCTAATTTGAGGTAAGGAGGCAGCAAATAACACCATTCGATTGAACTTATGGCGATCGCGAATTTTGCGCCAGTCAGGATGGTAAAAATACTGTTTGCGCTTTTTAGCGTCTCTGCCAGTCGCTTGTAAATGCCCATGAGGTAGATGACAAATAAAGACATCAGTTAGAGCAGGTGGAATAGTTAAAGACTTAAGACGTTCTAATTCTGCTTCATCGGTGATGCGATCGCCTTTAAGATTTTGATAGCTAAAACCCCGACCAACTTTTTTTCTCTCAATTTGTAAACTATCAGCCCGAATGTATCTTAAGCCAGCAAGTTTGGCAAATTTCTCTGGTTCTAAGTCCAAAGTCTTAATTAATTGGCGATCGACTGTCTTATCTTTTGCCAGCATGACTTATCTACCTCCTCATCCTTTATCCCTTATCCCTCATCGCTTTTTAGCGGATCGTGTCCCCAATTCATCAGCGAATAACGCCAGGGAGTTTTTTCTATATCTCCTGATGGTTTTTGTGCCAGATGACGATGAATATAGCCCACCACCTTTTTCATATGTTTAAAGTCTTTTTTCTTATAGTCAGACAGATCTTTATCTAAAATTTTGACAATTTTCTTGCCAGATTTACGCCCTTTAATTTTTCCTTTTTTATCTTTTTGTCCTACAGAATTGCTTTCCTCAGTTTTTAGCCATTGCTTAATTTTGGAAGCATTCATATTGACTACTGATTGAAACTCTTCCAATACTTCTTGCTGTTTAGGTTCGATCTTTTTATCGTCTTCAATAGAAGACAAAGCTCTAGTTTTGTGTACGCTGGTTTTGCCTGTATTTTCGTTTTCAACTAAATAGCGGGGTTTATTTTTAGTCGCGGTGATTTTTCTACCATCTACCGTAGTAGATTCAGTAATTTTTTGAGTTACTTTTCCAGTAGTTTCTCCTCTCCCTACCTTCCACTTCACGCGATCGCCCTGTTTGAATTTAGTTGTCATAGTTTAAAGTTATTTGAAATCTCATCTTTAGATAATGGCTGATTTATCAGTATTTCAACCTCTTCTAAAAGACTGATTTTTAACCAAAGCTATTAACCAAACGTTTTTAAAGTCCTTTTTCTATCTCGAAGAGACGAAAAGTTTTGAATAGAAATTATTGACAATTAATCTGTAGCCATGCAGTCAAATCTGTTTCGGAAACCTCCGACTTAGCAATATTTAACATAATCTTTACCACCTCTACTTCGGCAGCTACAAAACGAACACCATTAATTTCTAAAAAAACAGCCATCACAATCAATGCAGTCCGCTTGTTTCCATCAACAAAAGGGTGATTAATGGCGATCGCATAACCCAACGCAGCAGCCAACTCATATAAACTAGCACCTTGATTATAGTTAGCAATATTAGTAGGTCTATATAATGCGCTTTCTAGCCTCCCTTCATCTATAAATCCAGTCGTCCCACCAAAAAGAGCAAGCTGTTGAACATGGATCGCTTTGGCTTGAGCTAGGGTAATAAATCTAACTTGGCTCATTTTGCCAACTCTTTAAGAGCGTTACGATAGCGATTAGAAATTCCTTTGGCGGCTTCCATTACCTCTTCAAATTCTGGGTCATAAGGAGTTATTAGAACTCCTTCGGAAGTTTTGGTAACGTACAAACAATCCCCTTCAGTAACATTTAACTGCTCAAGAAGCTCTTTGGGTATGCTCACACCCAGGGAATTACCTATTTTGCGAATGTTTAATTTCATATCTAACTTTTGTAGTTACGAAGGTAGCTACAATAATATCTTAATTTATACCAAATAGAAAAAAGAATGCAACAGAACACTCGTAGAGTGAGGCACACCCAACTCTACCTATCCTCAGATTATTTTTAGCTGTCGCCAACATTTATTGATTCGTATTACATCTTACTTTAATCATGCAACGCGATATTTTATCAATGCGATCAATATTCCATCTACAGTGAGATGTATCTTTGGTTAGATATCTGCAAAATAGAGGCGTAACCAAAAAGACTTGTTTTTATCTTATGAACGACCAAAAACAGCCCAAACGCGCTGTAGGAACATTTGCCACTCGCCAAGATGCCGAAGCAGCCTTAATAGAGCTTAGAGATGCAGGTTTTAATATGGATCAAATCTCGGCGATCGCTCAAAACCCAGATAAAAAGGAAAAATTAGCCGATGTGGAAGTTAAAGCAACATCTCAAAGAGTCAAAGAAGGTGTGGAAACAGGAGCTTTTATGGGAGCGACAACAGGGGGGATATTAGGCTTAATTGGGAGCTTAGGTATTTTAGCCATACCTGGAGTAGGAGTGGCTACAGAGGTTGCCGTATTGTTGGGTAATGCTCTTTTGGGCAGCGGTATTGGTGCAGCAGGAGGAAGTCTAGTTGGTGCGCTAATTGGCTGGGGAATTCCTGAAGAGCAGGCAGTTTACTACGATCAGCTTTTGTCCCAGGGAATTTATCTGGTTCTAGTAGAAGGTACAGAAGCAGAAATAAACGGTGCAGAAGCTATTTTGCTTAATCGCCAAATCAACAACTGGAATATTTATAATGCTCCTGGCAACAGTAACGTATTAGGAGTTTAAAAACTATTCAATGCTTGAATTTATTGCTAATAGTATAAATTCTCTCGGTTATGTAGGAATTGCTTTATTGATGGCGTTGGAAAATCTAATACCGCCTATTCCTTCAGAAGTGATTATGCCTTTAGCAGGGTTTGCCGTAACTCAGGGCAAGCTGAACCTGATCGAGGTAATTATAGCAGGGACTATAGGTTCAGTGGCAGGGGCAATTCCCTGGTATTTTTTGGGGAGATATTGGGGCTTAAAACGCACCAAAGCGATCGCCGATAAATATGGTAAATGGTTAACCGTCTCTGGCGCGGATGTGGAGCAAGCTAAAAAATGGTTTGATAGCAAAGGCTATATGGCAACAGCTATTGGTCGTCTTGTACCAGGCATCAGAACTTATATATCTATTCCCGCAGGCATTAACAAAATGTCTTTACTACCTTTTTTTGCTTATTCAACGGCAGGATCGGTTGTTTGGGTTAGCTTGCTGACTTATGCTGGCTATATTTTGGGGGAGAATTACGAATTGGTAGGAACTTATCTGAAGCCCATAAGCATTTTAGTTGCCATTGCTGCAATTTCTTTGATTATTTACTGGGTTATAAAAAGAAAAAAACACCACATTTAATTGAATTTTGCCAGTACACTAATTCAATACTTTATTTTCGAGCGATCGCCCACTTGCAAAAGCCATACATAATTAGCTTAACTTTGATTACTACTGTCCGAGAATCTGGAGATCGCTCTCCTTCGATTCTCAGCAATAGATCACGACGATATAACCCCTATCCAGTAAATGTTTATTCCCTGTTAAACTGCTAACTGTTTGTCTGTTACCTAAGACCGTTTTGATGAAGGATTGCGCCTTCCCTCGGTAACAATTAAGCAGAGGAAGCGATAAAAACTCTGCACCTAGTTAGCTTAAATTTGACTACTACTGTCCGAGAATCTGGCGATCGCTCTCCTTCGATTCTCAGCAATGGGTCACAACGGTACAACTCCCATCCAGTAAATTTTATTTTTGGTTATATCAAGTATATTAAGCGAAATTTATGCTGATGGATTCAGTCATAAGTTATATTCTTTCTCTGAACTTTTTACAAAATAAGCAACTTTTGGATTATATCTTTCTAAATATATAGAGACTCTTAGACTCATTTAGGTACAAGTTTTTATCCTTTACCCAAAAGAAATTAGAGTGTGCTTCATCAATGCAAAAAATGTTATCTAAAACTTTTTAAGTCACAGATTACTCCGCCGTAAAACGACGAATCCTGCTGTGACCCTTGGTCAGCGCAGACACCGCCATCCGCAGTCAGAATATTAAACTAAAAACAAGACTTGATTAAAATAAAAATTACTAATTACGAACAGTAGTATTGTCAGTTTCATTTATTAGCTATATTTTGTATCAATGTCTAATAGACTACTTCTAACTTCTTTTCAAACTTGGCTACCTCACCAAATATCAAATTCTGCTGATGACTTGCTAGAAACAATCCAAAAGCAGCGATTTGCTGAGGATTCTTTATTCTTTCTCAGAAAGCTACCTGTTAATATAGAATTAGCTTCTAGGCAAGTTATCGAAACGATTAAAGCTATCAAGCCTACAGGCATTCTTTGCTGTGGGATGGCAGAATCAAGAGAAAAACTGACAGTAGAGTCTAATGCTGTTTGCCAAGAAAACTGTATTTTTACTATGGTCGATCTCAATAAAATGATTACTTGTTTGGCAGATACTGAAGTTAGTCATAATGCAGGCAAGTTTGTTTGCGAGGGCTTGTATTATGAAATTCTCAAATATACTCAAGCCAATACTTTGAAAATCCCCTGTATTTTTATTCATGTTCCTGTGCTTAACGCTAGAAACATAGATGTTATTCAAGAGGACTTTACCGCCATTATTAATTTCTTGTTTTGACGATCCCCCGCACAAATGACAGAGGATTTCTCCCTCACGCGTTTTCCTATCAAAACAAAGCCAATAGGACATAGCCTCGGCTCGGCGATTGCACTTTAACCAGCAGTCAACTACCACAAATTAATCCACCGCAAGACGACGGACTAATCTGCGACACAAAAGTAAAAAAATTATTCTCTAAATTTAGATTAACCTTCTCTTTGATCTTTATCAGTCTGAATAAAGAGAATAAGTAAAAAGACAGTAGGAACCAAAACAAATAGGATAGTAGCTACAAATCCCAGATCATTAACTTCCATACAATAGCAGCCCCTAAATAAGTGATTATTAAAATGATATTCCTAATCTAGGATATCATTACTTAAGCCAATAGGTGCATCAACCCATGCTTATTTTTTCTTAGAAGGCTTTGGTTTGGTAATAATTTTTACCGATCCATTAACCATAGTTTGGCAAGCTAAACGATAATTATCAGGTTTTTTCTTTAATCTGCGTTTTTCAAAATCCGTTTTAGGAGATAAATTTTCCATTCCTTCGGCAACTTCGACAACACAGGTGGCACATTGACCATAACCACCACAGTTTCTTAGTTTTCCTCCCAGGGTATAAATATCAACTCGATTTTGGATAGCTTTTTCGCGCAAATTAGAACCCGTTGCTGCGATCACTTCCTTATTTTCCTTTTCAAAGGAAATTGTCGTCATAGAAAATTCCTCTTCTTAAATTCTATTTACTATAATTTTAAGAAATCATAAGAGATCATACATCGATTTCCCAGTTTATTATGTTTTGAAGTGTATACCTAAGCAAATAGAATGCTTTTCTAATTAAGCGATAGTCGGACACAGACCATGATGCCAATTCCAGCAATCAATTTGTTGCTGATTAGTTTTGGTTTTAATCGCTATAGCTGCAACATAATTAACTACGGGAAAATAAGAATACATTGACCAATTTGCTGTTGCTTGCTTATTTCCCTGAATAGCTTGTAAGCAGGAAGATCTAGTCTGGTCAAGACATATATCTACATCAGCCAATGAGCCTGTCAAACCTATACCAGTCGCTTTTAAATAAGCCTCTTTAGCAGTCCACAACTGGAAAAATGCTTTATGTTGTTGTTGACCACTTAAACTGGCGATCAGTTGAGATTCTTGAGTAGAAAAAAAACGCTGGGCAATTTTGGCTACATCTTCCATGGATCGCAGATATTCTAGATCTACTCCAAGAGGATAATTATAAGTAAAGCCATACAAAGCATATTCGTGAGAATGGGAGATATTGAACTGTAGTGAACTATTAGAAAATGGTGTTGCCAAGCTAGGTTTACCGCGATCGCCATAGTCAAATTCTACAGTAACAGGACTTATTTGCAGATAATTTGCTAATAAATGTCTTAATATGCCTCTGGCTACAGTAAAACGTCTGTTGTGTTGAGGAAACCGAAATTTGTTTGCTCTTGCTACTTCATCCTTAGATAAAAAACTGGCTAATTGCTCAACTACTGCTGATGGCAAATCTAAATTGGCACGCCACAGATGAACGCGATCGCAGTTTAATGGAGGATGATACGGTGGATTTTTCCAGATTTGACTGTTGTTCTGGCTCATTCTTAGTAAATAAATTAAAGATTGATGATTGTCTAGGGCATTGCTCTGAAGCATTACCTTTTATAGTAGAAATGATTGAAAGAGAAATAATAGGCTTAGAAATGGTAGACAAACTAGTTAAAATAAGTTGGTTGCAAAAATGTTTAAGAAAAGGATAAAAATGAAACCAAAATTAGCACTACCGATTCAAATACCTTTTTCTAAGCTGAAAAACTTTTGTGAGCGTAATTACATCAATAAATTATCTTTATTTGGTTCGGTACTAAGAAATGATTTTAGGTCACAAAGCGACGTCGATCTGTTAATAGAGTTTCAGAAGGGAAAAACACTTGGATTAGCAATCATCGATTTACAAAATGAATTATCACAAATGTTTGGACGTAAAGTAGATTTGAGAACTCCAGCCGAATTAAGTCGTTTTTTTCGGGAAAAGGTGTTAAAAGAAGCCTTAGTAATATATGACAAAAGTTGATGATTTAACTCGGCTAAAACATATACAGATTGCTTCAAAGCTAATAGCGCGAAAAAGCGTTGCGGGGGTTCCCCCCGTTGAGCTTATTGAGCAAGAAGCTAATAGCTAACAGCTAATAGCTAAAAACAGTATTATTATGTACGTCATTACTGTCTTGAACGAGTTGCTCATTGAGGGAAACCCCCAAGACCGCACTCGTTCGCTAAATCACCAACGCCATTTTGTTTACATTTACGTTCGTGAAGTGAACACAAGACAGAGTTCAATTATCTTCGTTTGCAGCATTGGCAGTGCTTCGGCACCTTGTTTAAGGCTATATTCAAGTTCTAGCAGCAGGGGCGATATTGCTAAAAGTTGTTTGGTGCTTACACTGCTAATTTCTTGATTGATAAAGTAAAGACGATTAGGATTATTGATACCCGCAGCAGTTGCAATTACTTTGTTATCTTTTTCCCCCGTTGACTGGATTAGCTTAACTATTGTCCAGATGCGAAACTGCCCAACTAAAGTAGCAACTATTTTTAAGGCTGGTTCATTGCGGTTGCTTAAATCGGTTACCAGTCCCAAAGAGCGATCAATATCCCCGTCTTTAATGGCTGCTGCTAACTTGAGACTGTTTTGAGTATTGCAGAGAACTAAAGCGGATACGGTGTTTTCATCTAAAACTCGCTCGCTATCCCCTCGATAAGTTTTTAATTTTTCTAATTCATTCCATAGTTGTCTGGTGTCATTGCCGACGGATTCTGCTAAAGTTGCGATCGCTTTTGGGGTTAATTTAAGCTTTTTTGATTGAGCTACTTGCTTAACTTGAGCAGCAATAAGATCGCTTTTCCAAGGGGGAATTAAACTAAACTCTTTTACTTGAGCAACTTTTTGAATTAGCTTAGTTGAGCCTAATCTTTTATCCAGTTTTTTATTAGTAGTTAATAGTAAATGAGAAGTTTGAGGAATTACTTCTAAGGTGCGTTTTAATTCTGATAAAATCTCTTCAGTCGGTTTTTGATGGCAAAGATTGGTATCTGCTAGCCAAACCAAACGTTCTCCCCTACCAAATACTGGGGTCATCGCTTGATTTAAAGCTTCGATAATTGCTTGCGGACTGTCTGCTGCAATTTTATGATAGTTAAATTGAAGCCAAGCAGGGTCAAGGACTTGAGCCTGTAGTGTCTTGACTGAATTGGCGATCGCAAAATCATCCTCCCCCCAATATAAATATACAGGCATAATAGTTAAACTTACGTTCAATTTAAATTACATCACAAAATGTAACTACAAAATAATTTAAATCAAGCTTTTATCTTAATAATCAGTCTAGTTTTCTTCGGTTTATGTAAAGATACAACTATTTTTTATTAACAAATATACCCTCAGTATAATCTCGGAGTTATATTTATTTTAGAGAGATAATTAAAGGTTTTTACAATGCAGGAATTTAGTAAAATTGGGATCGATTTATTATTTTGTTTGCTCATTGGCTTCTTAATTATTAGAGCATCTAATTCTTCTGAGCAAAACGAAGAATTAAACAATAGCTTAAGTTTAGAATCTGTAAAAATCAGTGCCGAAAGCTGGCAGTAAAACAAGGTAGGTATATTCTGGATGAACCTCCACTACATCTGTTTATGCTGAATGCTAATTAACTATACCTAAAATTAAAATGTTGAGCGGGCTGTCTATAATTCTTTAAAACCTTTCAAGTGTAAAGCTTTTGCTCAACCGCAGTCAATTATGGGTAGATATCCCTAAACTCAGTGTAACTAAGCAAATGGTAGAATTATTAAATATAGCTATTCAACTGGGCAATCAAGACTTAAAAAGCAAATATAGATTAATAGAAATACGGATTATTCATAAAAAAGTACTATGTTCAAGAAACTGCTAGGCGATCCCAACGCACGTAAACTAAAGAAATTTCAACCGTTGGTGGCAGAAATCAACCTCATTGAAGAAGACATTAAGGATTTATCTGACGAAGAGTTAAGAGCTAAAACAGCAGAATTTCGCCAGCAAATCAACAAAGCTACTAACGACGAAGAAATTAAAGATATTCTTGATGATATTCTGCCCGAAGCTTTTGCTGTAGTTAGGGAAGCAGCAATTCGTGTTTTAGGAATGCGCCACTATGATGTGCAGTTGCTTGGAGGCATAGTATTACATAAGGGGCAAATTGCCGAAATGAAAACTGGGGAAGGTAAAACCCTAGTGTGTACTCTGCCTGCATATCTCAATGGTTTGACAGGCAAAGGAGTTCACGTTGTTACGGTCAACGATTACCTAGCCCGCCGAGACGCGGAATGGATGGGGCAGGTTCACCGTTTTCTCGGCTTAAGCGTCGGCTTAATTCAGTCAGGAATGAGTCCAGCAGAAAGAAGAAAAAACTATGCCTGCGATATTACCTACACCACTAACAGTGAGTTGGGCTTTGATTATCTACGGGATAATATGGCTGTGTCTATGGAAGAAGTTGTCCAGCGTCCTTTCAACTACTGTGTAATTGACGAGGTAGATTCTGTGCTGGTTGATGAAGCCAGAACACCTTTGATCATCTCAGGACAGGTAGAACGCCCGACAGAAAAATATCTTCAGGCTTCCCAGGTAGCAGCGCAACTAGTCAAGCAAATAGAAAATTACGACGAAGAGGTCAATGGTGAAGAAGGTATTGGTGATTATGAGGTAGACGAAAAAGCCCGTAATATTCTCATGACCGACGAAGGTTTTGCTCATGCAGAAGAAATTATCGGCGTAACGGATTTATACGATCCTGATAACCCTTGGGCGCACTATGTCTCCAATGCTGTTAAAGCCAAAGAGCTTTTTATTAAAGACGTTCACTATTTGGTGCGCAATGACGAAATTGTAATTGTTGATGAGTTTACTGGACGTGTACTAGCAGGAAGACGCTGGAGTGACGGCTTGCACCAAGCAATTGAAGCCAAAGAAGGTGTACAAATCCAAAAAGAAACTCAAACCTTAGCCAGTATTACTTATCAAAACTTTTTCTTACTCTATCCTACCCTAGCAGGGATGACAGGGACAGCGAAAACTGAGGAAACTGAGTTTGAGAAAGTTTACAATCTTCAGGTAACAATCATTCCGACTAACTTACCTTCAAGAAGAGCCGATCTTTCCGATGTAGTCTTTAAAAAAGAGCTTGGTAAGTGGCAAGCTGTTGCCGAAGACTGCGCTAATATGCACTCTTTAGGTCGTCCTGTCTTGGTCGGTACTACTAGCGTTGAAAAATCAGAAACAATTTCTCAATTGCTACAGGAAAAGGGTATTGAACATAATCTGCTCAATGCCAAACCTGAAAACGTCGAGAGAGAGTCAGAAATCGTTGCTCAAGCTGGTCGTAAAACTGCCGTAACCATCGCGACCAATATGGCTGGTAGAGGAACAGACATTATCTTAGGTGGTAACGCTGACTACATGGCAAGGCTTAAAGTTAGAGAATATTTAATGCCTAAAATAGTTGTCCCTGAAGATGATGATTTTATGGCATCAGTCCCAGGGATAAATATGGGTAAAAATGGTGCTAAAGGTTTTGCTGCTAACAACAATGGCAAGAAAGTAAAAACCTGGAAAGCATCTCCGCAAATTTTCCCTACAGAACTATCAACAGAAGCGGAAAATATGCTCAAGGAAACGGTTAAGTTTGCCGTGCAGCAATATGGCGGACAAAGCTTACCTGAGCTTGAAGTAGAAGAAAAAATTGCTGTAGCAGCAGAAAATGCTCCTGTAGATGACCCTGTACTGCAAAAACTGCGGTCGGTTTACCAAGTTATTCGTAAAGAGTACGATAAGTTTACCGATGCAGAGCATAAAGAGGTAATTGCTAACGGTGGGCTACACGTAATTGGTACAGAACGCCATGATTCTCGTCGGGTAGATAATCAGTTGAGAGGCAGAGCGGGAAGACAGGGTGACCCTGGCTCAACCAGATTTTTCCTTAGTTTAGATGATAACCTGTTGCGGATCTTTGGTGGCGATCGCGTTGAAAAATTGATGAATATGATGCGCGTTGAAGACGATATGCCCATTGAATCTAAAATGCTAACCAACTCCTTAGAAGGAGCGCAAAAGAAAGTGGAAACTTTCTATTATGATACCCGCAAGCAGGTCTTTGAATATGATGAGGTGATGAACAATCAGCGTCGTGCTATTTACGCCGAACGTCGCCGCGTCCTAGAAGGTTTCGACCTTAAAGAACAAGTGATTCAATATGCAGAAAAAACCATGGGGGAAATTGTCGATGCTTATGTTAACCCCGAATTACCTCCTGAAGAATGGAAACTAGATAAGATGGTGGATAAAGCCAAAGAGTTTATCTATTTGCTGGAAGATGTCGAACCTGCTCATCTAGAAGACATGACCGTTAATGAAATGAAAAATTTCTTATGTGAAGAGGTTCGTAAAGCTTATGACATTAAAGAACATCAAATTGATAGTATGCAGCCAGGGTTAATGCGCCAAGCAGAAAGATTTTTTATTCTGCAACAGATTGATACTCTATGGCGGGAACACTTACAGGCGATGGACGCTCTGCGGGAATCTATTGGTTTGCGAGGTTATGGACAAAAAGATCCTCTGATTGAATACAAACAAGAAGGCTATGAAATGTTTTTGGAAATGATGATTGATATTCGTCGTAATGTTGTTTATTCTCTCTTCCAATTCCAACCCCAAACTCAGCCTCCTCAGCAAGCAGAAGTACAAGCAGTTTGAGAAAATCCTCACTAAAAATTAACAAGCCAGCAATAAATGCTGGCTTGTTAATTTTTACATTGCTAGATCGAGGCTGTGGGGGCGACACAAAAGAGTTAAAAGCACGTGGGAAGGTTAATTGAGTAAAGTAGTCTCCCAGAAAATGAGAGACTATTATCAATAATCTTTATTTGTTGAAAACGCAATGATTCTGTCTTGGTCAGCGTTCCCTTGCGTCTTACGCCGACGCGGGGTCTGACCGCAACTGCCTAAATTATATAGCAAGCATCTGAAAAA
>JBBSPC010000078.1:0-22770 GCA_038259125.1 Chroococcales cyanobacterium
AGGGAGTTGAAGGCTATAGCAAACTGCAAAACGCGATTGAAGGTATAAATGAACTACCCAAAACAGATAATTTAGGTGAGATTCAATCAGAAATTTCAGCTACCAACCAGATAATCAATCGCGTTACTCCAAATTAATATTTGTTATTTGTGGGGTTTTACTTTAGCCTATTTTTTGACGGATGTTTGGCACGAGTTCTTTTTCAGTGAAAGTATAAAATCTTGATCGGTTATTGTTTTCCTGGGTAGTTTTGATGGAAGAAAAAGTTAATACATTTTTAAGTAATCTAGTGTCTGATCCTTCAGCAACTTGCAAGCCGCCATTTGTCATCCTCATGATATTGGAACATTAAAAAAGAGCTTAGTAACACTAAACTCTCTTAAATTACATTAAGTTAGGCGATAATCAAATAATTGTTAGACTGCACTATTAGATAATAGAGCGTCTTTTAATAGCTCTGCTTTATCAGTTTTTTCCCAAGGTAAATCAAGATCATTTCTGCCAAAGTGTCCATATGCAGCTACATCTTGATAGAAGCGACCACCTCTTTCTTGAGGAAGATTACGCAGATTGAGAGTTTGAATAATTCCCGCAGGACGCAACTCAAAATGCTCTTGAGCTATTTTTAAAAGTGTATCTTCATCAACTTTTGCAGTACCAAAGGTTTCAATAAAAACACTAACAGGTCTGGCAACGCCAATGGCATAACTTACCTGGACTTCGCATTTATCTGCTAAACCTGCTGCCACAATATTATTTGCTACATAACGGCAAGCATAAGAAGCACTGCGATCTACTTTCGTAGGGTCTTTACCAGAGAAAGCACCGCCACCGTGACGAGAATAGCCACCGTAAGTGTCTACAATAATTTTACGACCAGTCAAGCCAGAATCTCCTTGAGGACCGCCTACGACAAACTTACCTGTAGGATTAACTAAAAAACGGGTTTTGTCATTTGGTTTTAACTCCAAATCAGCGAATACAGGCTGAATCACCTTAGACCAAAGATCTTCTTTGATTTTTTTCTGTACAGCACTATTTTCTGAAAGATTGTCAATAGTTTCTGTGTGCTGAGTTGAGACTAGAATCGTATCAATACCGACTGGTTTTCCATCTTCGTATTGAATTGAAACCTGAGTTTTGCCATCAGGACGCAGATAAGACAAATCACCTTGTTTACGTACTTCTGCCAAACGACGAGACACCCGATGAGCCAAACTGATAGGCAATGGCATCAATTCTGGAGTTTCATTACAGGCATAGCCAAACATCAACCCCTGATCTCCTGCCCCAATTTTATCTAGCTCGCTATCGCTAAGATTTTCTCTTTGTTCTTGAGCCGAAGTTACACCTTGAGAAATATCTGGAGACTGTTCATCTAAGGCAACTAGCACAGAACAGCTATCGGCTGAAAATCCATTTTCAGCATGGATATAGCCAATTTCGGCGATTTTTTTTCTGACTAAATCTACGTAATTGACTTGAGCTTTAGTCGTTATTTCTCCTGTAACTAAAACTAAGCCTGTATTGACTACCACTTCTGCCGCAACACGGCTTAGAGGGTCTTGAGTTAGGATAGCGTCTAAAATGGTATCGGAAATCTGATCACAAATTTTATCGGGATGTCCCTCTGTGACAGATTCGGAGGTGAATAAGTAGTTACGAGACAATTTGGTATAATCCTCCAATGAATGCTATTGCGGTGGCGCGAGATTATGAAATAAGCAGCCAAACATAAGACTCTATGATACAGCTTTGTTTTTAAGATGACAAAGTTTGTAGCTCCAAGAGGTTGGAAATCTGAATATCTGCCTGGGGTAATTCCACATTATTGTGGCGACAAATGCCAATAGCTGCTGCTGCACTAGCATTTTTTGCCATGATTATATCGAGCGCAGAATCTCCTACCATTAATGTTTGTTGGGGTGTAACTCCCAAAGTTTGGCAAGCTCGAATAAAAAGCCTAGAATCTGGTTTAACAAGCTCACCATCAACTCCCATACTTAGTTGAATATATTTTTTTAGTTCATGAGCGTTAACAAAGTTTTCAACTTCTAGGGTGGAATCGGTAGATAAAATGCCAATTTTTAGACCTGCATTAGACAAATGCTCAAGAGTTTCCTTTACATCGGCGAATAACGGTACTGTCTGAGGATTTTTAAGCAAATATTTTGACTCAGATACTTCTGTAAAAGCTTGTTGAGCAATTTCCTTTGCTTCGTGCCAGCTTCTTCCTGTTTCAGCAATATAGGCAGCAGCAGCAATCTCGTTTTCTAAGCGACTGCCAACAGCCATTAAGCCTGTGGGGTCTAAAGTACTATCTAAAATACCAAATGCCATTAGTAAAGGCTCTCCTACCCCTGGTATTTGAGCATCAATCAAACGCGCTCTTTCAGTACCTACCCCGCGCCAGAATTCTAAGGAGTTTTCTAAAGTGCCATCTTTATCAAAAATAATGGCATCAATATTATTAAATTTTACATCTTGACAAGCGATCGCAACTGACAAACTTTTTCTCCTAAAGTAAATGTAATTAAGCAGTTAGCAAAAAAAAGAGAGGAAATTTATCCCCTCTCGATTTCAAATTATTCAATCAACGCTCACAAATTACTCTGCCTTACAAAAGAAAGGTAATCTGTAACTTTTGTGATCGGCTTTTATTCATCTACTGCTGCACCAACCATTTCCCCTTCTGAATCTTCTGAGGTATCTTCTGTAGATTCTGCTGTAGCTGAGGTCGATTCCTCTGCTGCTGGTTCTTCCACTGCCGTAGCAGTTTCCTCTGCTGGTTCTTCCACTGCCGTAGCAGCTTCCTCTGCTGGTTCTTCCACTGCCGTAGCAGCTTCCTCTGCTGCTGGTTCTTCCACTGCCGTAGCAGTTTCTTCTGCTGCTGATTCTTCTATCACCGCAGAAGCTTCTTCTAAAGTAATCCCTTCAGCTTCAGCTAATAGTTTTTGGCGATATTTCTCAGCCATCTCTTCGGCTTTCTCAAATACTATCTCTCTATTTTTGAGCATATCACCTGGTTCTGGCTCAAGCTGCTTGGTAGATAGAGATATACGACCTCTTTCTGCATCTAGGTCGATAATCATTACCTTCAATTCGTCATTAACACCAAATACGCTGTGAGGAGTATCAATGTGATCATGAGAGATTTCGGAGATGTGAAGCAATCCACTTACGCCACCAATATCGATAAATGCACCGTAAGGTTTGATCCCACGCACAGAGCCTCTAACTACTTGACCTACCTCTAAACCGTTCATCTTACGCTCTACTAACGCTCGACGATGACTTAGAACCAGTCTATTGCGTTCTTCATCTACCTCTAAAAATTTGAGTGGTAAATCTTCTCCTACTAAATCTTCTTTTGCTTCCCTAGCACTGATATGAGAACCAGGAATAAAGCCTCTCAAGCCTTCAATTCTGACCAATGCGCCACCACGGTTGGTCGCAAAAACATTAGAACGAACAGTAGCATCTTCCTGCTGTAGCTGTCTGACGCGCTCCCAAGCGCGCATATATTCAATACGTCTAATAGATAAAGTTAGCTGTCCATCTTCGTTTTCGTCGGTCAGAATAAAAAATTCTCTGGTTTCATCTGCCTGAAGCACTTCAGTAGGATTATCAACTCTATTAATCGACATCTCTTGAATAGGAATATACGCAGCAGTTTTAGCACCAATGTCAATCAAAGCTCCCCTTGGTTCCATACTAAAAACTGTTCCCGCTACTATGTCTCCAGGACTGAAGTGATAATCGTACTTGTCGAGTAGAGCAGCGAAATCTTCGTGAGTGAAACCAATATCTGTAGTACTTTTTGTTTGCTGATTGACCATATGGGTTAGATGTCCTTGTTGTATTTCCTTATTTTTTTGATTGATGAGCCTCCTGCTTGATGTACACTCATCCAATTGTTGTGCAGCCTACACTTACATCACCAAGCATTTCAGCCAACAGTTGAGTCATTTGTTAAATTTGAACAATTCTATAAAATCTAACTACTACTGAAATATACCTGTCTGTTGGTAAAATGGCATTATTCTATTCTAACTTTTTATTGAGCTTACCGTAACTTTTTTTGCTCTTTTTTACTAAATAAAGGCAATAATTACGATCGTGTTGGAAACGCTGGGCTGAATAAAGATTATTGCTATTTTTTCTTAACAAAAAAGCAACGCAGCATTGATAGAGCTTCGACACACCTCAGTCATGAACTCTATCTATTTTAGTTTAGTTGTCGATGACTTCATGGAAAGTTGCCACCGCAGTTTCTAAATGGTTAAAAAATCGATTCGCACCGATTAAATCCGTCAGCCCATCGCGATCAAACTGTTCTTTTACCTCTGGCGAAAGACCAGACACGACAAAAGTTACGTTCTGAATCGATAATTCCTTAGCAATATCAATCAGGGTTTGAGATGCAGAATAATCAACTTCAGTAATTGCTCTTGCCTCTAAGATAAACCACCGCACTGGTGGAATAGCACTTTTTATCAGGCTTTGAACCTCTTCGGAAAAGAAGCTAGCGTTAGCATAAAATAAGTCCCGACTAAATCGATAAATAATTAGACCTGGTATTGATATACTACCCATCCGCACGGGAATCGGCTGCCAAAAGTTATTTTCATTTGGGATAATAACGGCTGAATGAGGTCGATAACTATGGCGCACGTGTAAGATCAGCGATAGTATAATTGCCAAAATAATACCCTCTTTAACACCTACAAAAACCACCGTAGTCGCAGTGACGATGGCAAGATAAAATTCTTCTAGATGTGTCTTGAAGATCGCCTGCATTCCTTTTATATCAATCAATTTTAGTCCGATCGAGAATACAATTGCAGCCAAAACTGTATTAGGCAGATAGCTTATGGTCCGAGTGAGGAAGAGGATTACTATTAACACAACAACTACTGTAGAGAGTTGAGCAATTTGGCTGCGTCCTCCCGCCGTATCTACAATTTCAGTTTTGGTTGGGCTGCCATTAACTACAAATGTGCCAGTCAATCCAGCCGCGAGATTAGCCACCGCCAGACCTTCTAAATCGGCGTTCTCTTGAAAGCTTTCGCTATGGCGAAAGGCATAAGCACGGGATGTAGCTGCACTTTGGGCAACAATGACAATACAGCAGGACAAGGCAATTCCCAACACTTGCGGAATATCGCTCAAACTAACTGTTGGTAGACCAAAGGAGGGCAACCCACTAGGAATAGTGCCGACGACTGTTATGCCGAGGCTGTCCAAGTCAAATAGCCAACTGGCAATAATTGCAACGACTACAGCCAACAATGCTCCTGGAAATTTTGGCATAAATCTCTCAAATAGCTTAATCGTAATTAAGACAGCTACAGAAATAGCGATCGCTAATGGGTTAGCATTAAATAGACCTTCAATTGCACTGATGATTTGCTGGATGGGATTGTGCCTTCCATTCTCGATATCCAGTAGCCCAGCTAATTGACCGATAGCTACCTGAATTCCCACCCCAGTCAAAAAACCAATCAAAACAGTTCGAGACAAAAAATCAGCTAGAAACCCTAGCCGAAACAAGCGGGCTATTAGCAAAAGTCCAGCGACTAAGATGGCGACCAATTCTGCTAAGGCTAAATATTGAGAACTACCAACAGGTGTCAAGCCCGATAGTCCAGCAGCTAGAATCGCCGCAGTTGCTGAGTCGGCAGCGACGACCAGATGACGTGAAGATCCAAAAACGGCAAAAACTAGGACAGGCAAAATAAGTGTATAAAGACCTGTGGCGATTGGCGTCCCAGCAATCTTAGTATATCCCATGACTTCAGGTATGCTCAGTGCAGCCAATACAATCCCCGCAATAATATCACTGCCGATTGTAGAATATCCCAAAGGTAAAATGCCTTGAAACAGGCGAAACCGTTTTTTTATTGGGTATTGGGCTGTACTAGCGTTTGATTTCTTCATCTATCATTGACCGTTTTTACTGTTGTATCATTGGCTGTATTCTTCTCTAGGTAAGAGAGTTGCACGTATTATCCGCAAATCCATAATGTTGCTAATTACGACGCGATCTCCAGTATAAATCTGCCACTATTAAAGTAACTTTCAGGGTTTTTAATGAATTAAATTGAACATCTGCTTAGTTGCTCAAATATCTATGGTAGATATGCTTTAGCCTTTTTTAACTTTTTCATTTCATTTTTGTTGATTAGCATGAATTACAAAACATTTGCAATTCATGTAAAAATCATTTATGATCGTATTCAGATTCAAAAAATCGGTTGTCTAAATTGAGAATAATTTGCGCACCTCTATTCTTTAGATGAAGGCAAGCTTTATCTCCAGTCATTCCTAGTCAACAATTTTATTTATTATGGTAAATACCTTAATTAATCAACAAAAATCACCTACTCTTTGGCAAAAACCAGATCTCAAACTAATGGTTAGTGATTTTAACCAGATAGTCTCTAGTTCAACTCAGTTTGCTTCTGCCCAACAGAATGTAGCCCCTGTAAAAACATTTGCAGAAGCAAGCTATAGTGAGCTGGTTATCGAAACTGAACCTGAAGTCGTGATTATGGGCTATGCTGAATTTGGAGATAGTTTAACTATGTATAATAGTCTATGACCTTTTCAAAAGGCTTACAAATTAAAATCTACAGCGCTAACGCTCGATCTAAGTCCAATACAAGATTTCCCCTTGAGGAAAATTAGTAGTAATTTGCGTTTGAATAAATTCTTTAAGTTCCGTCATAGTGTCGCGATCATAGACATACTTTACACCACCAAACTTGTTGCGCTTTTGAGCGCGATCGCCTTCTTCTAAATCTAGCGTACTATTGGGATACCATGTCTGCAAAACCTCTTTTGATTTAGGGGTAAAGCGATGAGTAATTAATTCAAAAGTAAGATCGCATTCAAAATCTAAAGCCTGACGAATCTTAGCAAACAAGTTCTCGTAATGCTGCTGCCAATCTGCGATCGCCATAATTGGTGCAACGACAATGCCCACAGGATAACCACTCAAAGCTAGCTTACGTAATCCCTGTAGTCTCTCTTCTACGGTGGCCGTACCTCCCTCCATAAAATGACTAACAGGATCGGCATTGACGCTGACACGACAGCGAGTATGTCCGTTATGAGGTAAATCCAATAGCCGATCAACATGATCGAACTTGGTTACCCAACGTAGATAGGCAGATTTTCTGGTACCAAAATAGCGAATACATTCAGCTAAACTGCCAGTCAAATGTTCTATGCCCAAAGGATCTGTATAACAGCTAACTTCATAGGTTGTATCTTTATCTTCTTGTTCGTAATTGCTCAAATTTGCCAGAATTTGCGGTAAATTTCCATAGGCTTTAACTACAGGTACTCCTGATAGACTCCCTGCCAAATAACAATACTGACAGTGTGCAGGACAACCTTGTGCCAGATGAAATTGCCAATCAGCCGATGGCGGAATAGGTGTAAGTTTGAGTTGGCTGGGTGGTGCGTTGACTATAGCTAAAGTATTTTTGGCGATCGCATAAGTCTCTTTTTCAGTCTTACCACGTAATTGAGTTATTCTATTTTGCGATAGCTTTTGAACGGGAATACCTAAGTTTTTTACTCTGGCAATAATTTCTTGTCCCCAGGGTTGAGAATCAGCAGCAGGAGTAATTAATACCTGCTTTGGCAGCCAAAGTCTGGTTTTAGAAGAAACAGTACGGTTAGATTGCGTAGAATTGAGCGGCGTTGAAAGAGCAGATTTGTTCATTAAATTATCTCAAGATATAAGTTGTCTATTACCTATTACTTATTACCCAACCCAACAATTAAGAAATCTACTCGAATAAAATTCAGCATTACTCAATCCTCACGGTTGAGAATTAGTTATTTGATAGCAAAAATTTGAGCAGGATAAATAATTCGATCTTGACGTAAATATTGATCGGCAATCTATAAATCAAGCAGCTAAATTAAAAGTTACTAGCATCTTTAAACATTTGCCTGATTTTTTCCAAAAGTTTGGCATCAGGGTCACTGCGATCAATAATTGGCTGTTTCTGTGCAGGAATTTGAGTAGGATTTAAGAGCGATCGCTGTGTTTTAGGACTAACAAAATCATCAACACTTTTCAATGATTTTGCTTTTTTCGAGTCGGAATAAAGTAACCCTACTTTCCGTATACCATTGGTAAAGTCTGATTTATCAGAAACTTTGTTTATGTCTTTATTGGTACAGGCGGTAGTTATAAGTAAAAATATTCCTAATAAAAACGCTGTAGCAATTTTACCAATCTTGAGCTTTCTTAGCATATTCATGAGTATTACTTAGCGATTATATTATTGTTATGTAGAACCACGAAGTTAAAAACTTTTTATTATTTACAATCTATCTATCTTCTTTCAAAATAGCTTCTAACTTAAGTCATATTAGAGTGATATTTAATCTAGCCACAATGAAATATTAATTTACTATTAAATAATTTAAATGCTGTGTCCCATTAAAAATCAACATCTTAAGAAAATGATTTGAATAAAGGACACACACTACAGCTTTTTAGCTTAGACTATCTTTAATATGATCGCTTACTCTTAAGGCATTTGCCACAATGGTTAAGGTAGGATTTACCGCACCCATGCTGGGAAAGAAGCTAGCATCAACAACATAAAGATTTTCAAGATCATGAGTACGACAGTTAAGATCGAGAACATTGGTTTTAGGATCTGAACCAAATCTACAGGTACCTACCTGATGCCATACTGCGCTTAAAGGTACTTCTTTGATCATAAACATAAAGAAGCCAACTTTACGTAGATATCCCTGCCACATATCAAGGAACTGATCGTGAGCTTTAGTGTTGTTGCGAGTAAAGTCTACCTTTATTTTTCCTGCTTCTGTGAGGGTGACACGGTTATCAGGATCTGGCAAATCTTCGCTAGTTAGCCACCAGTCTACGGCGTGGTCTGCCATATACTCTAAAGTTGCTTGAGGTACTGAGTCAGGAGAAAAAGTTGCTAATCGATTCCATTTAGATTTACCCGTCATTTGAATTTGTCCCAAAGGATAGTCATGTTCGGGACTGCCAAAATAAAAGTCATTAAAACCAAGAGTTTTTTGGAATTTAGTTGGATTAGGCTTATCGGCGATCGCCATTATGGCAGAATGGTTGTGTAACATTAAGTTGCGTCCTACCATACCCGAAGAGTTTGCCAAACCTTCAGGACACTGCTTATTAGCAGATTTTAAGAGTAAAGCAGCGGAGTTAATTGCCCCAGCAGAAAGCACAAAGGTATCGGCAGAATATTGTTCTTTGCTGCCGTCAACTTCTACTTCTACAGCCTTTATCTGTTTGCCACTATCATCGGTAATTAACTTGGTAACCAGAGCATTTATTTTTAACTCTATATTGTCGTATTCTGTAGCAGGATCGACACAGGCTATTTGAGCATCAAGTTTGGCATCAATCTTACAGGGATAAGGATCGCAAGTAGCACAGCGAATACAGTTACTATTTTCAGGGTCTTCAACATTGCGATCTACTGCTAGGGTTAAATGATGAGGATGTAAACCCAATTTTTGTAAATCATTTGCTATCTCTTCCATACGTGGTTCGTGGGGTAGAGGCGGGAAAGGATATTCCGCCGACATAGGCGGTTCGGTAGGATCTTCCCCTTTTTGCCCGTGTATTTTAAAAATGCTCTCGGCACGGGTATAGTAAGTCTCTAAGTCTTGATAGCTTAATTCCCAAGCAGGAGATACACCATCCTGATGCTTTACTTCGCAAAAATCCGCTTCACGCATTCTCTGTAAAGCTGCGCCATAAACTTTAGTATTACCGCCAACATTATAAAAAGCTTGGGGTACAAAACTATTGTCGTCCTTATCAAACCATTTTTCTGTTACCTGATATTTTTTATCCTGAAAAATTGCCTCAGGATTCCAATTATCGTCTTCTTTTGGTAAATATTCTCCTCTTTCGATGATTAAAATGCGTTTTCCTGTAGGCGCAAGAGAATAAGCTACTGTTCCGCCACCAGCACCCGCACCGATAATAATAATGTCGTAATGATTCATGTTTTTAGTTGATTAATTTTTAACTGTATTGATATTTTTTTGATGCACATCAAATAAAATTTTGGCTTTTTGGAGGGATGATTTTTAGGGCAAGATTGGTATAAACTATTGACCCTCAAATGATCCCGCTGTTGAACGCCTGCATTAATTTTTAACTAATTAAATCAGATCAATCCAGTTAATTTCAGTATTTTTTATTTCATTAGCGTCTGGCATTTTTTGCCGACGCATTAGTTCGGAAATAGCTGCAATATCTTTATCTCTATTTACCCCTGCCACTGCCATGACTTTGTTGTTTTGTAAATAGAATGCCAAAAATTCCAACTCATCTAAGTTTTCATTAGACTCAGCGAGTTCTCCATCAATTTTGATTTCATCCCACGATTCAGCGTGACCCACATAACGTAGCTTTAAGTCATATTGACCAGACCAAAAGAAAGGAACAATATCGTCAGCTTTTGCTAACTTGCTTTTTTCCAGCATATTAATTGCTGCAATCTTCCCATGCTGTGCTGCTAGTCGCCAGTGTTCGATGCGGGTTGCTTCTCCCATCGGTTGATAGGGGAAAAAGGCAATATCTCCTGCTGCGTAGATATCTTTTATTTCAGTTTGCAGATATTCATTGACAGGAATACTCTTATCTTTCTCGTTAAGCTCAATTCCATCTAGATAATCAGTATTAGGCTCAACACCAATACCTACAATAACTAGGTCGGTAACTATTTTTTCGCCATTTTCTAGGACAGCATATTCAACTTTGCCATCGCCACCAAATTCAGTTGCTTTAGTTCCAAATTTAAAGGTTACGCCGTTTTGCTCATGAAGTTTTTGGAACATCTTGCCTAATTTATCGCCTAATATCTTTTTAAAAGGGACATCACTAGGAGAAACTACAACAACCTCTAATCCTTGCTGATTTAAACTAGCTGCTGCTTCCATACCAATAAAACTCGAACCGATTATTAAAGCTTTCTTCGCTTTTTTAACTTCCTCCAGAATAGAGTTGACATCTTCTGTATTCCTCAAGGTAAAGATATTGGCTAGATTTGAGCCTGGCAGATCCATTTTCTTGGCTTGTCCTCCTGTGGCAAGCAGCAAAGAATCATACTCAAGAGTAGAGCTATCTGCAAAAGTAATTAACTTGTTGATGACATCTACCTTTGTGACTGCCTCACCAAAACGCAACTCTATATTATGTTGGTCGTAAAACTCACAGCTACGTAGAGGCAAAGAATCTTCTTCAGCTTTACCTTGAAGATAGTTTTTACTTAACTTAGTACGGTCATAGGGTAGCTTTTGTTCGGCACTGACTAAAACAACTTTTCCTTGAAAACCTTCCTGGCGTAAAGTTTCTACGGCAATAGTTCCTGCTGCCCCTGCCCCCAAAACCACAAAGGTACGCTGGTCTACTTTAGGTTCATACCTTGCCATAGCTAGAATTCGCTGCTGAGGTACATCCTCTGGTAGCCTTACTAATACCTGCTCTCCCTCTACTCTGACAGGAAAATGTGTGAGAGAATCTAAGGCTGGGGGTTCTTCTTGTTGTCCTGCGATCGCATTAAAACAGGCATTATGCCAAGGGCAAACAATTCTTTCATTACATAAAATTCCTTTGGCTAAAGGTGCGCCATAGTGGGTGCAAAATGCTCCCGTGGCGTAAAATTGACCATCGATCTTAGATAGTAATATTTGGTCGTCACCTACAGCTATTTGCTGCATTTGACCGTCTTCTAGTTCACCGACTTTGGCTACAGCTATTTCCTTCATATACTTATAATGCTGACTATATTTATTTAGACAAAAGTTATCAGTTAATAACTAAATTTACTCAGAACGCTTAGAATATTTAATAGCGAGCGTAACTAAAACTTAATATTTATTTATATTTATTTTCCAATAAAATAAATCCTGTTTGTATCTGACAATAGTATTAGATCGATTTCAAAATTTATGCTTATATCTGCATTTGATGCTTTTGTAGTCAGAATGTTGTCTTAAATCATCTATCAAAGGTTGTATATTGTCTCAAAGGCTTATAGCTATTTCAACCGTTTAATAGTTTTAACCAGAAATGACGTTATTTTATGGCTACCAGATAGTTAATATTTGCGTAAGACTCAACAAAACCATAAAAGTGCAAAAATAAATAAATACAGTAAATTGCACTTATCTAAACTACTATGGTCGATCTCCCATACCTTAGCGGTAGCGACATCCGCGACAAGTTCTTAAAATTCTACGAGTCCAAACAGCATAAAATATTGCCTAGCGCATCTTTGATTCCCGAAGATCCGACGGTGATGCTGACTATTGCGGGAATGCTGCCTTTTAAACCAATATTTTTGGGACAGCGCAAAGCACCTCAACCGCGCGCTACTACATCCCAGAAGTGTATTCGTACCAATGATATTGAGAATGTAGGACATACCGCCAGACATCATACTTTTTTTGAGATGCTGGGTAACTTTAGCTTTGGCGATTATTTTAAAGAACAGGCTATAAAATGGGCGTGGGAACTATCAACTCAAGTGTATCAGCTACCAGAAAATAGAATTATTCCTAGCGTTTATGACGATGATGACGAAGCTTTTGCTATTTGGCGCGACAACATAGGTATCCCCGAACACCGTATTCAGCGTCTGGGAGAAGAAGATAACTTTTGGAAATCTGGTATTACTGGTCCTTGTGGTCCTTGTTCGGAATTATATTATGATTTTCATCCAGAATTAGGCGATGAGAATATCGATCTAGAAGACGACAGCAGATTTATCGAGTTTTACAACCTGGTATTTATGCAATATAACCGCGATGCAGAAGGAAATCTGACACCTTTAGCCAACAAAAATATTGATACAGGTTTGGGTTTAGAGAGGATGGCGCAAATCCTCCAGCAAGTACCAAATAATTATGAAACTGATTTAATTCTGCCCATTGTTAATACTGCTGCTGAGATTGCAGCCATCGACTATACTCAAGCCGATGACCAAACTAAAACTTCCCTCAAGGTAATTGGCGATCATGTTCGGGCAGTGATTCACATGATTGCAGACGGGGTTACTGCATCTAATACCGATCGCGGTTATATTCTACGTCGTCTAATTCGTCGGGTGATTCGCCACAGTAGATTAATTGGCATTGAAGGGAATTTTATTAACCAAGTTGCCGAAACTGCGATCGCCTTATCTGAATCAGCTTATCCTAACGTTAGAGAAAGAGAAAGCTTGATTAAAAGTCAGCTACAAAGAGAAGAATCACAATTCCTTAAGACATTAGCCAGAGGAGAGAAAATACTGGCAGATGTTATTGCTAATGCAGCTAATCTTGGTGAAAAACAAATATCGGGTAAAGATGCTTTTGAACTCTATGACACCTATGGCTTTCCTTTAGAATTAACCCAGGAGATCGCTGAAGAACAGGGATTAACGGTTGATATAGAAGGCTTTGAACAGGAAATGGAGTCGCAAAAAACCCGTTCTAAAGATTCTCATGAGGCGATCGATTTGATGACTCAAAACGCTCTGGGCGAAATAGTCAAAGACAGTAATGAAACTAGCTTTTTAGGTTATTCTCAGCTTGCAGTACAATCTCAGATTATGGGAATTGTGGTTAACAATAATGATGATGGTAGGGGCGTTTCTCGAAACGCCCCTACGGCAACTGCGGGTGATACGGTTCAAATCATTCTCGATCAAACCCCATTTTACGGAGAGTCTGGAGGGCAAATTGGCGATCGCGGTTATCTGTCTGGGGATGATGTTCTAATCCGCATTGAAGACGTACAAAAGGATAGTAATATCTTTATCCACAAAGGAAAAGTTGAGCGAGGTACGGTAAATCTAGGAGATGTGGTTAATGCCACTATTGATCGTGCTTGTCGTCGTCGAGTTCAAGCAAATCATACTGCAACTCATTTACTCCAGGCTGCCCTCAAGACAATAGTTGATGATTCTGTGTCTCAAGCTGGTTCATTAGTCAGCTTTGATCGTCTGCGATTTGATTTTAATTCTCCTCGTCCATTAACCTCAGAAGACGTTCAGCAGGTAGAAGATTTAGTTAATACATGGATCTCTGAGGCGCACGAAGCCGATGTAACCGTGATGCCCATAGAAGAAGCTAAAGCCAAAGGGGCAACGGCTATGTTTGGCGAAAAATATGGCGACGAAGTAAGAGTTATTGACTTCCCTGGAGTCTCGATGGAACTTTGTGGCGGTACTCATGTAACTAATACCGCAGAAATCGGCGTATTTAAAATTATTTCCGAAACTGGTATTGCTTCTGGAGTCAGAAGAATAGAAGCGGTGGCTGGGGCAGCTATTCTAGATTATCTAAACGTGCGAGATCGAGTAGTTAAAGAATTGAGTGACAAGTTTAAAGTCAAGCCAGAAGAAATTGGCGATCGCGTCTTGAGTTTGCAAACAGAACTTAAGTCAACACAAAAGGAATTAGAAGCAGCAAAACAAGAACTGGCACTGGCTAAATCTGACAGCTTGTTATCCCAGGCTGAAACAGTAGGCGAATATAAAATTTTGGTCGCCAATATGGGAGAAATGGATGCCAAGTCTTTACAGTCTGCTGCTGAAAGATTACAGCAAAAATTAGGCGAATCAGCCGTAGTCATTGCTTCTATTCCCTCAGAAGATAAAGTTAGTTTGGTAGCTGCCTTTAGTCAGCAGATTATTGAAGCCAAACAACTACAGGCAGGTAAATTCATCGGTGGTATTGCTAAAATCTGCGGTGGTGGAGGCGGTGGCAGACCAAATCTGGCACAGGCTGGAGGCAGAGATGCCAGTAAAATAGATGAGGCTTTAGATACCGCCAAGCAACAGTTAATTGCGAAGTTAAGTTGAATATGCTGAGATAGAAGCTTGTTTATTTTGGGTAAATTAATTAAGAAGGGGTTAGCAGTGCCGATTTGAAATGTTGACTCCCAAATCAGCCTGGAAAATAGTTGTGCTAAGAAGGTTTTATTTATTAAAGAACCAAATCCTAATTAGTCAGTATAAATAGTAAAAAATTAGTTATCGAAAATATGGAATCTACCAATCAATCTCTTAACACTGGACAGTGGTGTTTAGTTACAGTGCGTCAATGGAAACGTGGCTCTTTTTTAAAGTATTTAGATAATGATATTGACAGAAAACATCTACAAGAATTAATTTTAGAGATTGTCGAGTTAGAAGAGTCTGTTTATGAAGATATGGTATTACTGCGTATTAGTAATTATGCAGAAGCGAGAAGCCAACTACAGCAAATAGAGCATTTTCAAAATATTCAAAGATTAAAGCCTAATGAAGCCAATCGGATGCTAAATAAATAAAAAAATAGCATTAATTCCTAATCTTTACCAGCCAATAAGATAACGGCTATTCTTTTTCAGGATAGCCTTAATACCGTAAGCGATCGCCATAGAAATAATATCTATTAAAAAAGTTTTCTTGATAATTTAAATTTAATCTTGTAGCAATGCTAACAATAACGTTAATTAAAAGTCCTATTTTAGATCATGAACGATCACAAACTTTTTGGTTTAATTACCAGCATTTTGTTGCCACCTGGTTGAAATTCATAAGGTACAGTTTTAATCATCACAAAATATCCCCAGTTGCTAATACTTTTTAATCACGGAAAGTGACAGAAGAGAAATAGTTAGCTGTTGATAACTAACGGTGGATTGTTCATTGATAATTGTTCATTAATTGCCTCTTGCCAAACATTAACTAAATTTTGAATTGCTTGCTCCCAACTGTATGCTTGAATTGAGTGATAAGCGCGATCGCCCATTTCTTCTCTTAAACTAGGATTTTCGATAAGAATTTTCAGTTTACTAGTAAAGTTCAGGCGATCGCCTGGAGTATATAAAAATCCATTACTACCATCTTGGATATTTTCGATTACTCCCCCCGAATTGGGCGCAATCACAGGAATTCGGGCTGCAAATGCTTCTAAAATAGTTAAGCCTCTGGTTTCTTTTTCCGAAGTGGTTACGTGCAGATCGCAGTTAACTAACAAGGCAGGTATATCTTCAGGGGATACTCTGCCCAGTAAATGTAAATTAGGGGTCAGCTTACTTAATTTGTCTGCTATTTCCTGACGCATTGGGCCATCCCCTGCCACAATTATTGCCACCTTACTTAAATTAATCTGCTGAGAGACGGTTGCAAACGCATCTAAGGTGAAGTTCCAACCTTTATCTGGATATAAACGCCCCAGAAAGATAATTTTTGTTAATTTGTCTATTTCAAGCCCATAGTTAAACTTAAAAAAATCTGCTTGAGGTGAATAAAGATTAAAGCGATCGCTATCAAAACCTACCAGGTTGGCATATTGAGCATTTTTAATACCTAGGTCAATAACTTTGGGATAGGTAACCGTACTTGTAACTAAGGTTAGGTCATAGGAGTTATATACCCAAACAATTAGCTGTTGCAGTAAAAATTTGACTGCCATAAAAATTGGCTTGGGCAAAGGAAAATAATCCTTTAGATAATCTAAAAAATTGGTGCGAAAAAAACTCACGCAAGGAATACCAACACGCTTTGCATAATCTATCCCCGCAACTCGCCAAAAACCAACGAATAGTCTTTCGGGTTCATCAACATGAACTATATCTGGTTGAAAATGCTTTAATTCTTTTAAGACAGTTTGATATGACTTTCTATTTACATTTGGTTCATAGTCTAAACCCACAAAGGAACTGCTGTCTAAATTAACAACCTTGACCCTAGGTAAAATATTTCCTGTGTAGTCGTGCCAGTTAGGATAGTCTGCTTCTAAGCTGCTATAGTCTGGACAAAATAAGATAACCTCGTGTCCCCACTGACTTAATCTTGTTAATCTTTGCAGTCCACTAATGCTTACTCCATCAATAATTGGCAAGAAACCTGAAGTAATAATTGCAATTTTCATTGGCGTTAAGGCTGCGCTTTAAAATAATCAACGCATCCAAGATAAATAGCTTAGATAAAATTGAGATTAACCTAAGAATATGAATTGAATCAGATTTGGTAAAGAATTCATTGACAATTAAAAGTAGATAATTGACAATTGTTTTCTATTCGCTAAAAACAAGCAATTATAGGCGATTAAATTAAAACAAAAGCTGTTTCTTTAAATATATGATGAGCTGGACACAATTTTTTATCCCAGATACTCTAAATTTACTCTGGCTGGCTCTTAGCCTATTTTTTGCTGGCGTTATTGAATCTTTTTTATGGAAAACTAGTCTATTTCAAATGTTAAATATTCCTATTCAAACACAATGGTTTGGGGCAAACAAAAAGTGGCGCGGTTTAATTAGTCTACCAATAGCAATGGTAGCTAGCGTTTATTTATTAAATATCATTGAAACTTTTATTCCTAATTTACCTCAATCGGCAATTTTATTTTCCAATCTTAATCTTTTAGAGTTTGGCTTATTAGTAGGATTTATTTTTAACTTATCAGAATTACCTAATTCTTTTGTTAAGCGTCGCTTAGAAATACCTCCTGGAGATGAAAGCAGTAGAATATTTTATTTTATCGATCACATGGATTCCACTTATGGAGTTCTAATTCTCTGGTATTTTTATTTTCACTTCCCTTTGCACTTGATTATTACTGGCTTAATTGTTACACCAGTGCTATTTATGGGTGCAACAGAACTACGTAAGAAGCTGGGATTGAAATAATACAATCTTAGTAAAAAAGCATAGCAAAACCATGCCATTTAGCTTATTTCCTGAGCCACAGCAATACTAGTTTAAACTACTAAAATTAATTCTTGAACTATTTTTCCTTCAGCATCTTTAAGTTCAAGTACTGTTAAATTACCTTCAATTCTTTCTTGGCATTCATATTCAGAATTAATTAAGAAATCTAGATCGGTTTTTAAAGTTTCTAGCTGACAAAATTGTAGAACAGTTAAATTATTCATTGTTAAACCTTGATATTTGCTTTATTCAAACTTTATATTTGTTGTTCAAAGCTAACTCAAGCTAAAACCTATTTCTGTGATCTCTGTCAGAGATAAAAGCGATCGCACAATTTCATAATATACGATTAAAAATACAATATTAAAGTGCTTTAATTAATCGGTATAAAGGCTCTTACCTTGGCGCGGGTTAAGGCGGTATAAAGCATTTTTTGTAAGTCGGGACAGCCTTGCATATCTTCGGTATCTAAGAAGACATAATCAATACTAGAGCCTTGAGCTTTATGTACGGTCAATGCATAGGCATAGGTAACATCATCAAACATGCGTGATAAATCGAAATATTTGTTCCACTGCTTTTTTTCTACATAATATTTAGCCTGTTCATTTTTTAGCTGTTCTCCTTCCTCGGTCAAGATAGATAAATTCACTTCCAACCCAGCATCAGTCATGACTGGTACTGACCAATATTGATAAGCTACCTTGTCAAAAGAAAGCTGTTTAATTGATGCTGATTCAATGACAGAACATTCTTCAGAATTATTAATTAGCACACCCCACTTATTTTTACCTTTTTGCCCAGGACGGGAGCGAAATAGAGGTTTTTTGGCGATTAATCGATCTCCTGGTATATAAAGCGGTGCATCTTGACCCCACAAGCGCGATCGCACAAATTTATTGGCGGATTTTGCTGTTTTATTGCGCCAAACTAGCAATCTGGCATAATCAGGGTTAATTTTATAATCATCAGACTGAAAATATTCAACTACTGTATCTAACCATTGTTTTCTAGGCTGACAGATAATTGTTTGATCTTCGCTACTTTGAAAAGGATAAATAAGGCGATTATATTGAGCATCACTGCGAATCTTCTCGGCAACTACGGCTATTTCACCCTCATAACGGACAATTTCGTTTAGGGTAAATGTTCTGTCAATATAGTCGGAAACGGCAACTATAGGCTCGTTTTCTTTAACGGGCGGTAATTGTGATTCATCTCCCACAAACACCACTTTAGTATCTATAGTTAAAGCGATCGCCTTGACTATTTCTTCAAAGTTACTGCGGTTGATCATCGAAAATTCATCGACGATCACTACTTCATAATGGTCAAATTCTGCTTCCCCTATGGAAGTAAACTCTTCTAAGCCAGTTTCTTCATTAATTTCTGGCTGTTGACCTAATAATTGGGCAATAGTCTTCACCTCGATACTAATGCCCAAAGACATTGCCACCTGCATCAGGCTTTTAGCTGCTTTATTTGTTGGTGCTGCTGCTACAAACTCCAAGTTTTTAGATCGAAGCCAGGCGATAAAATGACAGATCAGAAAGCTTTTACCTGTCCCTGCATATCCACTCAGGCGAAAGATACTTTCGTCACTTTTAACAAATAACTTTAATTGAGTTAAAGCTTGTCTTTGTGCAGCCGTTAACTGTTTTGCGGAGACATTTTTAGTTTTAGATTTTGCCATTGCTTCAGGGCAAACGGTTATTTGCCTTACTTACCTCGCCATTGATCGCTTAACAATTCAGCATATCCCTAATCCTCTTCTTCGATCCATTAAATGACTACCATAAATATGTTCAGGTTTTTAGTAGGGAGTAGAAAAGACATCACTAATATAAAACTACAGTCATCTATGTGGACGGGGTTTAATTTAGTCTTTACTGGTAATTACTGTCAATTCAGGCAGAGAAAATTTTAGTTTATGTCCGAAAGCGTACATAAATGAAAGATAAAACCGTTAACTATCAATTTAGGCAGAGAAAATTTTGGCTTATGTTAGAAACCGTACATAAATGAAAGATAAGACCGTTGACAATGAATTTAAACAGCACAATTTAAGTTAACTATTATCAAAATGGTTACCAAACGGCTTCTTCTTATTGACGATAATGAAGACAATAGACTCTTGGTTGAATTTGCCCTTCAAATGAATCCTAATTGGAAAGTATTAACGGCGAGCAGTGGATTAGAAGGCATTACCAAAGCAGAATTGGAACGACCTGACGTTATTCTGTTAGATTTTATTATGCCAGATTTAGATGGATTAACTGTTTGTCAGATTTTGAAGTCTAATCTATTTACCTGTTCGATTCCCATCATTTTTATGACGGCTATGACTCAAGCTAAAATACTTTCTAAATTAGAAACTACTTTGGCTGAGGGCATAATCATTAAGCCTTTCGATATTCATAACCTACATTCCCAAATTATAGAAATATGTGATTTGGAGGAAGGGGGAAGAGAATTTAGCAAAATATAGTTTAACTGACTTAAAATGATTAGTCAAGCGAATTTTTATCTTATTTTCTGCTGAATGCTCAGCTTTAAGCGAAATTGTGTCATAAACATTCTATAATCATTCAGCTTGTATAAAAAACTAACGGCATGAGACTGGAAAATTTATTTTTGTCCTTGTTTTATTGACTTTTTCGGCAATAGTACAATTAAAAGGAGATTTTCTGTGCCTCAAGATCGTTCGCGTTCGGCTAATCGTCTGCTGGCAGCTTTGCCAGAAGTTGAATATCAACGTTTAGAGCTTTACTTAATCTCTGTCTCTCTTCCTGTGGGAACGGTCTTCTACGAAGCTTCAGAAAGGATTGAAACCGTCTATTTCCCTGAAACGGCACTAATTTCTCTGGTTTCTATTTTAAGTAACGGTTCGACTACTGAGGTTAGTTTGGTCGGCGGTACAGGAATGGTGGGGCTGCCAGTTATTTTTGGCAATAACTATAGTCATAGCCGTGCCATTGTCCAAGTTTCAGATGGTGGGATAAAAATATCTGCCCAGGTTTTAAAACAGGAGTTTGATCGCGGGGGAGAATTGCAAAGGCAGTTGCTTATCTATGCCGACACCAGACTCAAAGAGGTCGCTCAACTAGCAGTTTATAACCGCCATCACACAATCGAAGAAAGGCTGGCTCGTTGGTTGCTAATTGTTCGCGATTTAACTCAATCCGACAAGCTACCCTTGACTCAAGAATTCATTGGTAATATGTTTGGGGTTCGTCGTTCGGGGGTGACTATAGCAGCGGGAATTTTACAAAAGGCAGGGTTAATTCATTGCTCCCGTGGCAAGATTGATATCCTGGATAACCAAGCTTTAGAAGACGCTTCCTGCGAGTGCTATCAGCTTTTTCGTGATAACTTTTATCGGCAAGAAGAAAGTTAGAGCAATCGAATTATAGGTTATACCAATTTTTAAAAGTATTGTGGCAGTATATTAAATATCATTTGCGATCGCTTTGTTTTAATCTAGATGATGTTAAAGAAAAAGTAGCTAATATCTTAAAGTCTTTAGCTAATTAGAATTGTTTTACTGAGACTTTATCTCTCTAGTTACTTTGGAAAATTGGTATCATTAGTAATTTAGCAATTTGCCGATCACTTCTTCTTTGCCTGATGTAAAATCAAGCGATTGCCTGCTGGATCATAAGCATAAATCTCCTGACCATGGGAAGCATATATTACTTCTCCTGGTGGAGGATAACCCATATCAGCTAAATAAGCGATCGCCTGTTCTAAATTTTCTACCTCGATGCATAAGCTCATACTGCTGCTAATGTTATCGAACTCTAACTTGTGTTCCATTTTGGGTTGGAAAATGCCCAAACGCAGTTTTTGTAATTTGAACTCTCCATAAACCCCAGGAAGGTAAATTGTAGGCTGTTTTTGTAACAAATGACTATAAAAGTCGATTAAAGCTTGAATATTATTAGTAGATATAGTGACAAAGATATCCAAATAATCAAAATTCATATAATCTTCAAAATTATTCCCTAAAAATCCATAATTTAATTAATTAGTGGCGGATGATATAGTAATCTTCACTCGCTGTTCAATAGTACTTTGAAAGGCGTTGCTGATTAGGTAATGGTATCCAATATTTATGGCATCTACAATCCATATTCTTCGTAGAAACCGAAAATATTACGCATTCAGCAACGCCCTAAATCAGAATATTATTGAGGGCTTTACGACTCAATTCTCAACTAGATATAGGTAAAGCAATTGGCCAGAAAAAAGATGTGATTAATAAAAAACTCCAAGATGTCAAATCATTTTTTGGCGTACTTTGGTCATAAAAGAAAAGCATTAACCAATAAACAAAAGCCATAAGTGTAATTGTCCAGTACCAAGCAAAGATATTATCTAACATTTTTTAATAAAGCTCAAGTAATTACTTTATACCTATTGTTATTGATAAGGATCAAAGTTGTAAGTCGTAAGAACACTTAAATAAAATCAATAATAATCAAGGAGTTAAGTGATTTTGGCACACGAGTTTTATACCTTGAAAAACTAAATCACGATCGACTATTATTTGTTGAGCAATTTGAGAAGATTGCAAACGCAAATATCGAAATAGTAACTCACCATCTCCTCCAGTAAAAATTACTTGATTATTAGAAAATTGTCGCTGCCAATCGACAATATAACTACAAATACTAGAGATGGTTGTATAAACAATCCCACTTGCGATCGCCTCATCAGTATTTAATGCCCAACGCTGAGGTAAGATATGAGGAAGTTCTATCTCTGGTAAAGCTGCGGTTTTTTGCTTGAGGCTGGTAAGCTGCGATCGCAATCCAGGTGAGATTGCGCCTCCTATAAGTCTTTTTTGTCGATCCACTCCTGTAAAGGTTAAAGCTGTGCCTCCGTCTATTACCAAACAGGCTTTACTGTAGGTTTCTACTGCGCCCCAAGCTGCTAAAGCGCGATCGATTCCCATGGTGGGATAAATATTTTCTAATTCAATATCTTCTAGAGTTACTATTCTTAAATCAGCATAATTTTGCCAGAGTTTTGTTTGTCCTGG
>JBBSPC010000079.1:0-22685 GCA_038259125.1 Chroococcales cyanobacterium
AAAAATCATCAAGGTCGCAAAAAATTTGTGTGATATCTAATCTTGATGCCATCATATAACTAGCTGAGATGCTTAGATTGTCGTTATTCTGAGTTTACATCTCAGCCTTTCTTTTTCCCTAGATTTTCGTCGAACTCACGTAGTGGTAAGGTTTGCGGGTGTTTCTTATCAGGGTAAGGTGATTCGTAAGGCGGGTGTGGAGGTTTGATCCCCCCTAGCCCCCTTAATAAGGGGGGAATCGGAAAAGTCCCCCTTTCTAAGGGGGATTTAGGGGGATCGAATAGCATTTTGCATCCCACAGAGAAATTATGTGTACGCAGTTGCTGAAAACAAATCAATATATGCACGATCGCAACAGCAACAACTTCCATCTTCCTTACAATCCTGACTTGGTAGCAAAGGCTAGAGAGTTACGGAAGAATATGACTCCAGCCGAGAAAAAGCTTTGGTATGGCTACTTAAGAAGTTTTAAGTTTAGGGTATTGAGACAAAGACCGATCGCCTTTTTTATTGTAGATTTCTATAGGAAGGAGATTACGACTACAAAGTATTAGTCAAACAAGGTACGCCCTACCCCACCGCCGAAACCCTGGCACGATTGACCGTTAAAGCTTCCCATTTCAAACAGTCCCAGTTAGGCTTGGCACTGTTTGAAATGGGAGAAAGCAGACAGCGCGGTAACAATGGGGCAGCAATGGAGTTAGTCTTCGATCCTTCTGGGGCAGCCCGTTTGTCGGCGGTAACTGCTGAGGATGATAGATAATCGCCACCACTTCTGGATGAATGAAAGCAGTCCTACTTTTCTCAATGCCGAACCTCCAGCCTTTCAAGGAGAATCAAGATTTCAAGTGGAATTTTCCATCGACGGCAACAAACGCTTGCTAATGACTTCTCGCGATTTAAAAACCCAAAAATATACTCACCGCGATTATCCAGTCGTCAAAATTAAAAGATACTGGGTATATTGACATAAAATCTTTTGATAGTATTTATCAAGATGCGGATGAAATCGGTAAGATATTGTTTTCGATTCCTAAAAAAACCAGAATAGATCGATAATAAATGTTCAATGTTCAATGTTCATTGCTGAGGCGGTTAACAATGCTTGTACCAGTGTTGATTGAGCTAAATCTATTTTAAAAGCATTATAGCGATAGGGTTGCGCTCCTTGTAATGCGGATTCTGCTGCTGCGGTAAAACTTTCTTCACTCTTCAGCGCGCCAACTAAAGCCGATTCGGCTTTGGACGATCGCCAGGGTTTTGTCCCGACTCCCCCCAGGGCTACTCTGGCATTAACAATTTTGTCCCCTTCTATCTCTAAAGCTACTGCTGCTGAAACTAAAGCATAAGCATAAGAATGGCGATCGCGTACTTTTAAATAATGCGATCGCTTTGCCCAGGGTAAAGAAGGTATTTCCACAGCTTCAATGAGTTCGCCATGTTCTAAAACTGTCTCAATTTCTGGAGTATCTCCCGGAAGCAGATGAAAATCTTCAAAAGCAATACTTCTTTCTTCACCATTAGGTTTACGAGTTTGCACGACTGCACCCAAAGCAGCTAAAGCCACACACATATCTGAGGGATGGGCTGCAATACAGCGATCGCTCGTACCAAAAATAGCGTGCATACGATTTATGCCCTCAATGGCGGGACAACCCGAATTTGGCTCGCGTTTATTACAGGCATAAGAAACATCATGAAAATAAGCACAGCGATTGCGCTGCATCAAATTCCCTCCTGTGGTTGCCATGTTGCGTAATTGAGGTGATGCCCCTGCCAAAATTGCTTGAGATAATACAGGATAGCGATCTCGCACTTGGGCATGATAAGCTACCTGAGAATTAGTAGTTGAGGCATCAAGACGCAGCCTACCATCATTAACGGTAATATTACCAGAAAGCTTGCGAATATCTACTAGGAGTTCGGGAGTTTCCACCCCTTCTTTCCACATATCCATAAAGTTAGTTCCCCCCGCAATAAACTTGGCTTGGGGGTTTTGAGCGACTTGAGTAATAGCGTCAGTGCGATCGCCAGCCCGTTCGTAAGTAAAGTGTTTCATGCTACCATCTCGCTTTTTGCTTCTTTTATTGCCTCTAGGATGCCTAAATACGCCCCGCAGCGGCAAATGTTCCCACTCATCAACTCGCGAATTTCCGCATCAGTTTGAGCCTGTCCTTCAGCAATCAAACCGACAGCAGACATAATTTGTCCAGGAGTACAGTAACCGCATTGAAACCCATCATGTTTAATAAAGGCTTCTTGTACTGGATGCAGCTTGTTTTCCTTAGCTAAACCTTCGATAGTAGTAATTTCTTCATCTTCGTGTGCTGCTGCAAGAGAAAGACAAGAAACAACCCTTTCCCCTTCGACTAAAACCGTACAAGCACCACATTGCCCGTGGTCGCAACCTTTTTTAGTTCCCATTAAGCCCAAATATTCCCGCAGGGTATCGAGTAGAGTTACACAGGGTTCTAGCTGCAACTCGTGTTCCTCCCCGTTAATATTTAATTTCACCTCCATTGTGTTATCAGACCCAATAGAAGCTGTTTGCACCTGCTGTAGTGGCATTTGGTCGAGTATTGAGAAGTGCCGATCTGAGTTGGAATCACTCATATTTATTTCCTTTACTCTAAACTTGTCTTGTTGTCACTTTACAACAATTTATCGAGAGTAATGGTAGAGAGTAATGGTAGATCGCGTACCTGCTTGCCTGTCGCGTAATAGACTGCAAGCAGCGATCGCACTTTAGGCTTTATCTATCCACGCCAATCAAACGATTCCAAATTAGATAGCCTAGTTCATCTTTTGGTACGAATAAGTTATTTTCATCGGCTTCCATGTCTCCCATTCCCGTAAATTCCTGACGGGCAGGATCGTTAAGATTGATATAGGTTGCACCCTGTTTGAGACGAGTACCTGGTTTTAAGACAGGAATTTGTCTCAACTCATCATGACTAAAGCCTTCTAACTTCTGCTGTAGCCCATCGACATCCATAGCAGTCCGTTCAAATCTTCCTGGTTGGTTAGCTTCTGGACCAATATTTTGACCAGCCATTGGATGGGGATTGAGATCTTGATCGAATTCGTCTTTTTCGCGATTTATGTAGTTGGGTTGTTCTTGATTGGGCATACTATAAAAACTCTAAAAGATTCTTTTGGTAAATTGAAGTTGCTGACCACAACAGAAAATATTTGCTTGGTTTAAAGCCACTGTTATGGCAACGTCTCTTATTTACTAACAAGAAAAGGTAAGCCCAGACCTCTATCTAACGAAATAAACAATTACGACAAAGCCAAGAATTTTTATTAAAGCTCTTTCGTTGCGTAAGTCCTAATATTTATATTAATATTTGACCCTTGGATCTAAGACACCATAAACTAAGTCAGCTAATAAGTTAAACAAGACAATTAAAATACCGTAGATAAAGGTAATTGCCATCACCACAGGGGTGTCACTACGGTAAATAGATTCAATTAACAATGCGCCAATGCCAGGGACGCGGAACACCTGTTCTGTGACTAATGCACCTGTAAAAATAGTGGGAATATCTAGAGCAATTAGAGTAACTACAGGAATTAGAGCATTCCGCAAGACATGATTTTTAATAACCGCAAACTTACTTAAACCTTTCGATAAAGCTGTTGTGACATATTCTTGCTTTAACTCATCCAGAACCGCCGAGCGAATAAAGCGCATTAATAATGCTGCATGGTATAACGATAAAACAGCTATGGGCATAATTGACTGTTGGGCTTGGGTAATAAAACTTCGCCAATCTGTTACCTGTAAAGTGCTATTAAAAATAAAGGGAAACCAGCGCAGCTTAACACTAAAAATAATAATAAAAAGTAAGCCTGTAAAAAAAGGCGGAATCGAAAAACCTAAAAAGGCGATCGTCGTGATTACTTGATCCGTAATAGAATAGCGTTTGATTGCGGAAATAATTCCTAGGGGAAAAGCAATTAATAAACCAACGATATAAGCTGTCCCGACAACTAAAAGGGTAGTAGGCAAACGCTGCCATAGTAGTTGTGCTACAGGACTGCGACTGTTAAAAGAATAGCCCATGTCGCCTCGAATAAATGAGCCAAACCACTTGAAGTAACGAATATAGGCTGGCTGATCTAAACCTAAAGATTTACGGATATTTTCTCTCACTTCTGCTGTAATTGCGGGATTTGAAGCAAATTCTCCCAGAGGATCTCCTGGTGCTAACGCCAAAATGGTAAAAATAATTAAACTAATAGCTATGAGAGTTGGTATAGCTATCAATAATCTTTTGATAAAATATTGACCCATAGATTAATTATCAAGCATAAAGTAAAGTAGCGATTGTCTTGAATGTCAAATTATTGATGGGCTAAGGGGAGCCAAATTAATTGAACTGCATAAGTCCTATCTTATTTCTTACCTTTTAGGAAGGTGACTTTTCAATCTGCAAAACCTGATAACTTTTATTGTTAAAAACTGGCTTAAGACTTAGAGTCGCCATACCGTTAGGCTTATCGCATTTAAGATTGCGCTGTTCTTTGTAGAGTACCAGATGGGTTAAGCTATACTTTGCAGCTAGATTATCTAACAACTGACAACTGCGTAGGGTCGCCATGCCGTTAGGCTTATCGCCCATAAGATAAAACTCTCTAGCTTGACCAAGACGATTAATCCACTCTAATACCTCAGTATCCTTATAGGGATGAGTTTTATCGTTAATAAAAATAGGTACTCCAGTACGAAGTCTAAATTTCTTCATGCTCTCTAAATCTGGTGGCACAAGGTAGGTTTGCCCAGATTGTCTCTGTTCTTTGACAAAATCTATCATCTGATTTGATGTCTTTCCATAGCCAAATGACAAAATCTGATCTACAGTTCCAGCGATGACTATGATAGAAATAATTGCAATGCTCAAACGCGTAATTCGCTGCTGATATTTAGCTATAGATACCTGATATTTATCAAAAGCAGAAAATACAATTTTACCTAGAATTATGCTGCTAGAAATTGGCACTAAAAAAATTGACATCCGCCAAGGAGCTATAAAGGCAATGGTGTCGCTATCTACTATTAATTGAACAATCGTTGAAGCTACCGTTAAGACAAAAGGAATTAGTAAAATCAAAAAAAGGTTTGTCTTCCTGACTATCCATAAAGCAACAATAACTAGTAAAGCTTGAATATAAGATTTATAACCATCTTGTTTTAACCAAACTTGAGGTAAAGAATGATGAGGCACTCTGATCCGCACAATAAAATCTTGAGCCTGATGCCAAATTTCTGGAGTTGTCGGCGTAAAGGTCAAGGACATATAGCTGTAAACAGGTAAGATTAAAGCCAAAGATAGTAAGCCAACTGAAATTGCTTTTAAAATGTTCTTTTCTCTTACTAAAATCGTAATTTGGTAAGAAAAAGTTAAGATACCTGCACTAACTAAATAAGCTGGATGGAAAGTAGCAGCGATCGCAGTTAAGCATACCGCTGAATAGTATTTGCAATCAAGAGCATAATAGATTGAGCAAACGAGCAAGACACCAAATGTTGATGGTTGAAATACAGGTCCTAAAATATATTGCAGAGCTACGCCATAGTGTAAATCAATTCCTGTATCGAACTCAAATATTTTCAGATGAACTGTATGAATAACAACAAATGCAGCGAAATAAACAAGATATTTTAATTGGGATTTATTAAAATTAAAAACATAGTCAACTATAGCAAACATACTGTAAACATAGATGCCAAATAAGCAAAAATAATATACATAAAACATATATTCTGGATGAATATATTCATATGTTGTTTGCACCAGCCATGTAAAAGCTGGAAGGGGATCTATTGTATTTGCCACCCAATCTTCGTTAAGAAAAGCATAGCCAGCATTAGCTAAACCGTGCAGAAATTTTGTATTTTGGTTTTCAACCGAATTATAAATAGGATCTTGAGTATAAGCTAAACCAAAGATCAGGGAAACTAAAATAAATTTGAGTATTGAACCTGACTTTTGATGTTCAAAAAAAGAGTTTAATTTTGTTCCCATAAAAATCAAGATAGATACTAAATTTTGGAAATTATACTACACAATTGAAAAGTCGCAGTTCTCTCTATTTAGCATAGCAATCAAACTATAAATCAAGATTTGACGTTAAGCAAATAAGCTAGATCGCAACGTAACCATACTTTTGTAAAAAATAATAGGCATAATTAGGCAAAGACAGCAAAACCTCAGTAGAATAACTATGATGTAATGCCTATAACCTGGAGAGGTGGCAGAGCGGTTGAATGCGGTAGTCTCGAAAACTATTTGGGGGTCAAACCTCACGGGGGTTCGAATCCCCCCCTCTCCGTACAAACAGTACTTCTGGCTTTATTTCTGGGAATTAAATAATTAGCGAACGATTTTAGGATTATAAAATTTTTATACTATCTCTAAGATACAAGAGGGGTTTTTACGTAGCAAATTTAACTTCTTAGACAACCTCTAAAGTAATTTTTAAGATTAGCTTAATTCATATAGTCTAAGAAAAGATATTATGTAGCAATGCCATATTTCTTGATCGTTATATATGTCTTCTGAACCCCCCAGTCATTATTCTGAGGATGAGAATCCCAATCAGACTGATGCAGACTTGTTTTTGCGACTGCAAAATGGAGAAACCGATGCTCTAGCTACTTTGTACGATCGCCATGCTGCCTTAGTTTATGGGATAGCGTTGCATTTACTAGCTAATACAGCCGAAGCAGAAGACTTGACTCAAGATGTTTTTCTAAGTCTGACTAAGAATTCTGCTTACGATCCTCAGCGAGGAAGTTTACGCACATACCTAAGAATCTTAACGCGATCGCGTGCCTTAGATCGCCTTAGAACCCGCACCAGAAGACAACAAAAACTTCGCCATCAAGCAGTACAAAATGAGCAATTGTTGTCTGGAAGTCCCATGGAAGAGGTTGCTCAAGTAGAGCGATCGCAAGAAGTCTTAGAGGCTTTAGAACAGCTATCAACCAAAGAACGAGAAGTATTAAGAATGGCGTACTATCAAGGATTAAGCCAGTCAGAAATTGCTACAAGATTAAGTACTGCACTAGGAACGGTGAAGTCGAGAACCCGTCGTGGCTTACTTAAATTACGTTTGGCTTTGACAAATCCTAGGAGGCAGTCATAACGTCATGTCAACACTACCTCCAGAATGCGAACAATTATTAGTTTCGGGCTATGTATTAGGCAACTTAAGTCCAGCCGAAGCTTTACTATTTAAAGAATTGCTGACAGAAAATCCTGATTTAATGGAGCAGGTTACAGCTATGCAAGAAGCTTTGGATTTAGCCTACGCCCCCCCAGAGGTATCGCCGACGGCGACCCTTCGCGATCGCATTTTAACAGCAGCTAGTTCTCAGACAAATATAGAAGCAGAGGCATCTTCGACCACTAGCAACTCAGAAAGTACTGTAACCTCAAAATCTAAATTACCCTGGAACAAAATTTTAGCTGCGATCGCCATAGCTGCAATTACGATATTAGGTGTTGCTAACTATCGTTTATGGCAATCTATTCAAACCGCACAAACAACAGATACACAAAGCGATCAACTTACTTATTTATTAAAGGGCGAAGATGCAGCTAAAAAATCAACAGCTAAGTTAGTTGTCTTCCCAGAGCGGCTAAATGCTACCCTCAACGTTAATAATTTACCTCCTTTACCTCCAGAAAAAGCTTATGCTCTATGGACAGTGGTAGGCAAAGATGTTCCCTATACTTCGGATGAAAAAGGAGCTATTTTAACTGCGGTATTTCAAGTAAACGAATCAGGCAATTTTGCTCATGAAATTGCGGTTCCTCAACCCTATCTTGAACCCAAAACAATTAAGATAGTCGCTATAACTGTTGAAGACGTATCTGCTCCTCAAGCCCATCAGGGTTCAATTTTGATGTCTACAGAAGATTAGTAGAGGTGATTTATGAGTAAGGGCGATTCGCCCTTACTAGCTAGATTGATGATAAATTAATTATTCTAGGAATAGCTGCTGTTCGGCTACAACTATTTTTTGCTAGCTTTAATAAATTAAGATCATGACTTCTATACTAAAACAGCTTCAAGATTCTGTTAGCCAAGCTCTGGTTGCTGCTTTTGGTGCAGAATTGGCAGATACAGATCCTTTGATTGCGCCGACAAATAATCCTAAGTTTGGTGACTATCAGTCTAACGTGGCTTTGTCTTTAGCCAAACCTCTCAAGCAAAATCCTAGAGCGATCGCCCAATCGATAATCGATCGGCTTCAAAGAGAACGAGGAAGCGCGCCGAGGTTGCCTCGGCAAGCGCAAGTCTCGTTTGAAGATATGTGCGAAACTCCCACAATCGCAGGACCAGGTTTTATCAACTTTACGCTAAAATCTAATTATATTGGGGAGCTGTTACGTAAAATTCAAACCGACGAAAGATTAGGTATTGAACCGACAAAAAATCCTCAGCGAGTTATCGTAGATTATCCTAGTCCTAATGTTGCCAAAGAAATGCACGTGGGACATTTGCGCTCGGCGATTATTGGTGAATGTCTGAGTAGGATTTTAGAATTTATTGGTCATGATGTTTTACGTATAAGTCATATAGGCGATTGGGGTACACCTTTTGGAATGTTGATTGCTTATCTCAAAGAAACCTATCCTGAAGCATTAACATCTGAGCAAGATATGAACTTGGGAGAATTGTCTACTTTTTATCGTCAGGCAAAGAAAAGATTTGATGAAGAGGAAAGTTTTCGAGATGCTTCTCGCCAAGCAGTTGTAGAATTACAGGCAGGAGATGAAAAAACAATTAAAGCCTGGAAAATTGTTTGTGAATTGTCTAGTCGTTCTTATCGTCAGATCTACGACTTAATGGGACTGTCTTCTATTATTGAACGAGGGGAATCTTTCTATAATCTCTTTCTTCCCGAAACTCTGCAAGAACTAGATCGACTTGGTCTTTTAGAAGCAAGCGAAGGCGCAATGTGCGTATTCTTAGAAGGCTTTACCAATCGCGATGAAGATCCTTTACCTTTGATTGTTAAAAAGTCAGATGGTGGATACAATTATGCTACTACAGATTTAGCAGCTATTCGTTATCGAGTTAGAGAAGACAAAGCGCAACGAGTTATTTATCCCGTTGGTTCAGAACAAAATAATCATTTCGCCCAAATTTTTCAGGTGGGCAAACGTGCAGGATGGATTACAGATGGGCATGACTTTGTTCATGCAGAATTTGGTCTAATTTTAGGCGAAGATGGTAAAAAGCTGAAAACTCGTTCAGGGGAAGCCGTTAAGCTTAAAGATTTACTAAACGAAGCAATTGAAAGAGTGCGCGCTGATTTAAAAACCAGGTTTGTCGCCGAAAAACGAACCGAAACCCCAGAATTTATCAATGAGTCTGCTGAAGTCATCGGCATCAGTGCTGTTAAGTATGCAGATTTGAGTCAAAATCGCACCTCTGACTATAGATTTAGCTACGATAAAATGCTAGATCTTAAGGGAAATACTGCGCCATATTTACTTTATGCTTACGTGAGAGTACAGGGAATTAGTCGTAAAGGCAATGTTGATTTTAAAAAATTATCTGATGCCAGGATTGTATTAGCACAAGCCAGCGAATTAACTTTAGCCAAACATATTTTACAGTTTGAAGAAATTATTAAAGATGTAGAAAAAGATTTATTACCCAACCGTATCTGTTTGTATTTGTTTGAATTAAGTCAGAAGTTCAATCAATTTTACGATCAATGCCCTATTCTTCAAGCAGAGGAACCCCAACGCACATCTCGTCTAATTTTGGCTAATTTAACAGCACGTACTATTAAATTAGGCTTGTCATTGTTAGGTATTAATGTCTTGGAAAGAATGTAATTTTAATTGACATTTATTACTTAAATTCTGCAAATTATTAATAAGGAGATCGCTTTTTTTACAGATCGAGAAGGCGATCGCAATTCTTAGTAAAGAAATTATTTTATTCAAGATATTGCCGAATTACACTAAATAACTGAAGAACTATGCTTTAGCTATGAATATTGGTATTATCACTATCGTTATCATCATCTGACCAACTAGAATTTAATGATGCTTTGTCGCTTTTTTGCTGAGGCAGTCTAGGGAGTTTGTCAAACGGAGGTTTTGGATCTCGGACAATAACATCCCGATCTAGGATCGAGGGATATAATAATTTGGCAATCACCAATTCATCCAAATCTAGCACTGCACTGATTTGGCGAAAATTTAATCCTTTTAATAACTTGCAGATGGCTTGATTTTGTTGGGTTGTTAAGTCGCCAATAGCTTTAGTTTTTTCTGTAACCAAATATGGACGCTGATAAGTAGACCAAATTTTATCAGCAAAAGCATTCCAAGCTTTTAGTCTTTGGCGACATTGAGCCGTATAAACATTTAAGTCAAATTGGCACAACTCCTTAATTTGTTCTAACTTTGGCGCAAACTTATACTGACACGAAACGTCTCGTAAACACAAAAAAGATTCAAATACTTCCCTGGTAATTCTTCTAACTATAGCTGTGGCTTCTTGGGAGTTTAAGTGACCTTGTTCTGCCAGCCAGAAAATAGCCTGATAATCTGAAGGTGATTGCGTATACGATTGCAGATCGTTGTTAAACTGAAGGCGAGGCTGCTTGATAATTGAATTGTCAAGCTTGGGGTTTTGATTGCTTAAACGGCGTAAATGACGTTCTAATCTTTCAAAAGGAGCTAGAGAATTGGTAGCATAAACTAATCTACCCTCATGATTAAAATGGATAAAAAAAGTGATGGAATTATAGACAACTTGTAAACAACTATTTTCTTGTAGATGAGATATTTGGTCTAATACATTAGCTAATGTATCGGTAAAAAATGTTTGTCGATCTTTTCTGTTGTCTACAGAATGTTGATGATTCATGCACTCTCAAGGCTACTTTAAATCAGACGGCACAATCTTAAAATACCCATTTTATGTTTGGGGATTAACACCTCAAATAGATAAAAACTGCTTTGGTTTTTTTATACATACCCTTTTAGCTCAGTTTGAGGCTTATATACACGGTAATTTGAATCTAAAGTTTAATTCTTAATGTATTCTTATATATTCTATCGCCAATCACGCCTAAACTTTCTTGCCAAAAGGTATTATTCATGCTCCAATAAGGCAAACGCATCAGGATTAGCTAAAATAGTATTTAGATACCTATAGATTATTTTAGTCTAGTGACTTTTGTGACGTTATCTTAAAATAAATACTTACACTGTCTCGATTTTAAAAAATTACTATATAGATAGCAAGTGCAAGCAATAGCTTACATTAACCAAACAATAAAATGACAACTGAAAACATACATCTGCGCTCTGAATTTATCAACACTCAGGTTATCGCTCGTAATAGCGGTAAGCGATTAGGGGTGGTAAAAGAGGTTTTGGTCGATATAGATCGTAGAGAAATAGTGGCTTTAGGACTGCGAGATAATTTGCTTTCGGTTTCTGGAATACCAAAGTATATGTACCTTGACAGTGTTCGTCAGACTGGAGATGTGATTTTAGTCGACGATGAAAGTGTAATTGAAGATATAGATATTGAGGCTTACAGTAAGCTAATTAGTTGTGAAGTGATTACTGAAGCTGGCGAACCTCTAGGTAAAGTTAGAGATTTTCAGTTTGATGCCGAAAATGGAGCAGTAAATTCAATTGTGATTGCTTCACTGGGAATACCGCAGATCCCTGAACAGTTTATTAGTACCTACGAACTATCTATCGAAGAGGTGGTTAGCAGTGGTCCCAATCGCTTAATTGTTTTTGAAGGCTCAGAAGAACGGATCGAACAAATTTCAGTCGGTCTTTTGGAGCGTTTGGGTATTGGTCGTCCTCCTTGGGAAAAAGATCGCGAAGACTATTATCCTCAGACTATCAATGCGGAAAACCAGCTAGGCACAGGAACTCCTATTCGTACACCGATTTCTACCCCTATAGATGCTAGAGAACCCGTAATGGAAGAAAGATGGGATGAAGACGAATGGCAAGAAAATCGTGTTGTTCAACAACCAATTAGACAGCAGGCACAAGCAATTCCCTATGAAGAAGAGTATGAAGAAAATAATTGGGAAGATGCAGAACCTGAAGTCTATGATGCACCAGTTTATGACGCGCCACCAGTTAAGGAATACGAATATGAAGAAGTAACTAATGAGGATGTTTGGGATGATGATATCAAACCCGAACCCTATAATCCTTCTCCCGTAAATATTCCCAAAAAAGAAAAAGCTCCTGAATATGAGGAAGAACCAGGCTAAGTAAAATTACATCAGGCTATTTAAAAGGCGAGCATTAAAAGCTCGCTTTTTTTGAGTAACTGATACTACGCACTCATTATTTTGTGATGACTGGGAAAGGAAAAAGGGTTCACTGTTTTTTTTTGGTAATGTTTATACATTAGCTGAGAGTAAAGGTAATAATAAAGTAAAAAAATAATATACTAAAGGAGCGGTAAAAACATAACTATCCGTTCTATCTAAAATACCTCCATGCCCAGGAATTAACTGTCCTGAATCTTTTACTCCAGCATCTCGCTTCATCATTGACTCGGTTAAATCCCCCAACAAGCTAGTAATACCAATCAGCGTGCCTAGCATAACTCCACTAAGTTGCCATGCGGGGAAATGAAAATACCAAGCTCCCAATTCTGCCACTATTAAGCTACCAATTACCCCGAATACAGCACCTTCGACGGTTTTTTTAGGGCTAATATCTGAGAGTCTTGTACGACCAAAACTTTTACCCATAGTATATGCGCCAATGTCTGCTGCCCAAATACAAGCCATCACTAAAAACGTCAGGGTTAAAGCGGTAGGAAACTGGCTAGGGTTAAGCCAAGAGTCAGGCCAATAGCCGTCTAAAGGTAGATTACTGCCGTTGTTTGTATTGGGTAAGCTAACTCGCAATCGCACCCAGAAAGTAGGCAGGTAACCTGTGTAAAATAAGCCTAAAATAGAGCTTGAAATGTCGGCAATAGTTGCCATTTTAGGTTGAAAAAGCAGATAAAAACAAATAATTGTTCCTCCCAAGCAAAACATAGCGTCAGTTACGCTCGGCGCAACGGTAGAGCTGATCAGCAGAAGTTGAGACACAATTAAAGTGGTTTTTGCAGCAGGTTCTACTCCTTTAGCACGAACTAATCGAAAGTATTCCAATTGTGCCAAGACAATCAAAACACCTATACCAAGAGTAAAATACCATCCTCCGAGAATAATCATTCCCAAAGCCAGGGCGATCGCCACTACTGAGCTTATTATACGAGACAAGGGCATAAGGCGTTGCTGCTATAAACGCTGAGTTAAAGTGAGAAATTAAGTTTAAGACGACTTTATGAAAGATTAACAAATTACTGGATTAAGTCCTAATATTTGTTGAGTTATAAATGATTAAAAATCAAACGTGAATTAAATCACAAGTAGATAAAACAAGTTATTAACATTATTGACGGCGATCGCTAATTGATAGCAGATTAGTTTATGGGTAGCATGACTAAAAAAAATTTTCTCTTATGGATATTAATCAGCACGGTTGTTTTTATTAATCTTTTTGCTAGTCCAATTTGGGCGCAGTTGCCATTGTTGCCTAAACTGAATTTAGAAACCCTCAAGCTAGATAGTGATTCAACTAGTACTACTCTTTCAGCTTGCGTATATTTGGATGGTCGTTGTGTATTTGAATTATCAGACCAAAAAGCAGATTTAGGTCAACGAATTAAATATACAGAAGAAAAGTTAGCCGATATTAAAAGTGTATATCTCAAATCTAACCATGCCCCATTAAACGTTTCTGCTCAAGGAGATCAAAATAAGCAAAGTCTTGATGTGGCAGTAGGCGACAAAAAGATCCCTGTTTTGACACTTGATAGTAGCAATATAGCTGTTCGCGATGTCAATCTAGAATCTCAGGCACAGCAAATAGCCGATCGCATCGAAACAGGATTAGAAAAAGCTAAGTCAGAAAGACAGCCTGTATTTCTGCTCAAGCAAGCCAAATTATCAGCAGTTGTGTTGCTGCTAATAGTGCTGATCAACTTTGTTCTGTGGCGCTGGGGCAAACGCCTAACCAAAGACAAAGTTATCTTAAGCCTAGATGCCGAGTCTTTACCATCTCAACTAGAGCAAAGAAAAAAATTTAACCTCAAAGAAGTACAGTACCGCCTATTACAACTGACTCAGTTAACTGTCTGGGTTGGCGGAATTTTGCTGATTTTGGGCTTATTTGCTGACACTCGCTCAACTCAGCTATGGATTGTTACCATTCTGAGGATTCCGCTGTGGTTAATGGTTGTTGTCTGGATTTGTTATGTTTTGATTCGCCTAAGCTTCGCTGCGATCGCTAGAATCAATACAGTTATCACGGGTAAAGCTTTTATTGATAACTATGTATTAAGTCCCGATACAAATCGCCGACTCCAGGTTAGGGTTAATACTTTTTCTCGTCTGTTTAGAGGCATAGTCACTTGCTTTTGGGCGGGTATTGCTTTATTTATCTCCCTGACAATTATTGGTTTGAACATCACTCCTTTGCTAGCTGGTGCGGGAGTTTTGGGTTTAGCTTTTTCTTTTGCTTCTCAAAACCTGATCAAAGACACTATCAATGGTTTGCTAATTATTTTTGAAGATCAATATGCCGTCGGTGATGTGGTAACTATCGGCGAAGTAGGAGGATTAGTTGAAAATTTGAATTTACGGATTACTCAGCTTCGGGATGGAGAAGGGCGTTTGATTACTATTCCTAATAGTTCTGTCAACGTTGTCGCCAATCATTCTAATGGCTGGTCGAGATCTGACTTAAAGATTCATATAGCATACCAAACCGATGTGGATGAAGCGATCGCTTTAATTGAACAAGTAGCAACGCAAATGTACCAAGATTGTGAATGTCGTGATAACATTCTCGAACCACCACAGGTATTAGGTGTAGAAGATTTTGCCGAACGAGGCTTTGTTATTCGTGTCTGGTTCAAAACCGAACCCCTCAAACAGTGGGATATTTCTCGCGAATTTCGCCGTCGACTTAAAAATGCCTTTGAAGCAGCAGATATGCCCTTACCCATACCTCAACAACAGATTTGGCTAAGTCGTTTTAATTCTCTTCAAGATGAAAAATAGGTAGAGGTCAGAAGTCAGTTAGGGCGAACAGCCCTTCGGGTTCGGCAGTCGCTTCAAGTCGAGTAAGGCGCACTTGCGCAACTGACCCGCCCAGCGCGCTGCCTTACTGTTCGCCCGTACAGAGATAAGAAGGTTGAAACTACACCCAACTACTAACGTTAATCGCTAGTTTTTGTCCTAATTTTAGCAAAGGCTTTAATTGTCCACTTTCCCAACGACAGCTATGGTTATTGAGCAAACAGTCGGGCAATATACGTTGATGCAAACAGTTAAAGTAAACTTCTTGAGCGCGGTCTAAAGCTAAACCAAGGTTCAATTGTTCGCCCACGGCGATCGCTTTTTCTAATCTGCATATATCTGCTTCTAAAGTTGCGGGATCGCCATTGTAAAGTAGTTTCCATAGCAAGCGTAAAATCGTTTGTTCGAGAATTTTCTTAGCTTCGGAAATATTTAGCTGGCATTGAAGATAGTGAGCTTCCATTGCCGTTGCCGTTAATTCTGCCAAACAACTATCCACGGCAAGAGGATCTTCAATCACTTTTTCTAAATTCTTGACTGTTTCTAGACAACGATAGGATAGGGCAACATCCGCAGCCACTTTTAATTCTTGGGGGACAGGTAATTCTTCCCTGTGAAAGGCAGCCAGCATACTGTAATTTTCACGATAAACCTGAGTGTATAGCTGATCTAAATGCTTTTTAGTTTTAGTGGTCAGAAGTCTAATAATACGTTGTCTTTCTTCAGCAAATAGATGCTTTAGATTAAATGATTGATTCCCCATTAAATGATTCATGGTTAAAATCACTTGAGCAGCACTTGCCTGTTGAATACTAGTAAATAGCTGTTGTTTTAATTCTGCATAAGCTAAACGACCATCAAAACTATTAATGCAGCAATGAAAATCCCATCCTCCAAGATGCAGCACCGCAAAGACAAAATGCTGGCTTTCCCAAGTAATCTCCGAAGTCAAACGCACCTGTCCTACAGAAAGAGTCAGCGTCCCAAGCTCTTGCTTTTGATAATCTAACTGCTCTACTTCGTAACAGTAAATGCGTTTTTGTTTTTGTTGCCGATAGTCAGTAAATAGAGAACTCATAGCGTAGTGAGCAGCTACCTGCTGCAAATTAACTTGAGAAGGGATAACTAGCTCCTGATATACTTTTTCGCCATTCCCAAAGAACACAACATTACTAGGAGCTTTAGCCAAATGACGCACAAATTCTTGCTTGAGATCGATCCCCGATACTTCTCCAGCCAACTCTAAAGCCCGTGCTGCATAGCGTAGAATTTGAGTACCTTCAGGACGAGAAATTTCTTCAAAAAACCAGCCACAGCTTGTATACATCAGCAGTGTATGACGCTGCATTTCTAGTAGGCGTAGAGCATCAATTTTCTGTGGGGAGGATAATTCTTTTTGCTGATGACGTTGTAAAAACTGCTCGATATTTGTCGAAGAGCGATCGCGCAATACTTCAATATATTCATTTCTAGCAAGCCAGGGATCGCGGAAAAACTTGCTTCCTGTCTCCTGATATACCGTTACTAATCGATCCCGTAGCCAGTCTAAAGAATCTCGCAGCGGTTTACGCCATTTTTGATGCCAACCCCCACCACCTGCACAACCACAATCATCTTGCCAGCGATCAACTCCATGGGCGCAACTCCAGGCTGTTACAGGCTTGAGTACAACTTCCCAGGTAGGAGGACAAATACTAAGATAGTGAGCATAGTTAGTAACCGTCCAGCCATAGTTGGCAAATTCTTGCTTGAAGGCATAGGCAATACATTTTTCTGTTCCAGCTTTATGATGTCCGAAGGTTTCACCATCGGTAGCAACGTTAATTAATTGGGAAGGACGCTGATCCCCTTGAACGGCTTGTCCTAATCTGATGGCAAAGTTATCCGTTGTTTCAAGAACATCGTTAAAGCCCATGTCGCGGGAGATTGGACCATCATAAAAGAAAATATCAATATAGCGTTCATCTACAAAGCAACGATAGGGACGAGTAGGATCTATCTGCGAACCTTCCACTTCTTGCCATTCGGTTTCTTTTGTAGACATCAAGCGACATCTTTTTGCCTGGGAAGGAGCAAGAATAATAAACTCGATCTTCTCTTGGATTAAAACTTCTAAAGTTTGGTAATCAACGGCAGTTTCCGCTAACCACATCCCTTCGGGATCGCGCCCAAAACGGTTACGAAAATCTTCTTTCCCCCAGCGAATCTGCGTAATTTTATCCCGCTGATTGGCTAAGGGAAGAATAATATGATTATAAACTTGGGCGATCGCATTACCGTGTCCATTGAGTCTTTGGCAACTTTTTTTGTCCGCCTCCAGTATGCGTTGATAGACTTCGGGATCGTATTTCTCTAACCACGACATCAAAGTTGCACCGATATTAAAGCTGAGATATTCAAAGTTATTAACGATCCCCACTACTTCTCGCTGATGATTAAGGATGCGGGCAAAAGCATTAGGACGATAACACTCATGATGGATGCGTTCATTCCAATCATGATATGGGTGCGCGCTAGGCTGCCTCTCAATCATATTGAGGTAGGGGTTTTCTCTGGGTGGCTGATAAAAATGTCCGTGAACAGTAATGTATACTCCTTGAGCAGTTTTGAGGGGATCGCGCTCGATTTTTGTCGTCGGCTGAACAGGGGTAATAGTTTTGCTGGGTAGACTTGATACCATAGTCGAATATTCTTGATAAATAATAGATTAGCTGGATATATAAAAACTAAACAGACCCAGTTGAGGGTTTGAAGAGAGAGGGAAAACTCAGTAATTTAATAAATATTGATTTAGCTTGAGTGCAGCGAACTTGCTTACTTTAATTTAAGCTCAGTTTATTATTGATTGACTAGTTTGTCAGATAATTCAACAAACTTTTAACAAATATTGCTTAAAGCGTGAAATCATTAAATTATTTTAGCCTAGGGGGTGAGTGAAAACTATGAGGGAAAAAAGTTACAATTGTTTAAGTACTGAGGATTTATTTTTAGGTACTTTAATTTAATTTGAGTTTTTGTAGTGCAAACGCCTCAAACCAGTTCTGTCAATTTTGATTCTATCGATTCAGCTTTGGCTGAGATCAAAGCAGGTCGCTCAATAATTGTGGTAGACGACGAAAATCGCGAAAATGAGGGAGATCTCATTTGTGCTGCCCAATTTGCCACTCCTGCCATGATTAACTTTATGGCAGTAGAAGCTAGGGGTTTAATTTGCCTGGCAATGACGGGCGATCGCTTAGATACTTTAGATTTACCTCTAATGGTTAGCAAAAACACCGATCGCAATCAAACTGCCTTTACGGTTAGTATTGATGCTTCTCCTAAATTGGGTGTAACCACAGGCATTTCTGCCGATGATCGCGCCCGCACTATTCAAGTGGCAATCAACCCTGCCAGCATTGCCGACGACTTAGTTCGTCCTGGGCATATTTTCCCTTTACGAGCTAGAAATGGGGGAGTTTTAAAAAGGGCAGGGCATACAGAGGCAGCAGTAGACTTGGCAAGATTGGCAGGTTTATATCCAGCAGGAGTCATCTGTGAAATTCAAAATCGAAATGGTTCGATGGCAAGGTTACCAGAATTGGTACAATATGCTCGTGAACATAAGCTTAAACTGATTAGCATTGCCGACTTGATTAGCTATCGTCTCAAGCACGATCGCTTTGTTTATCGAGAGACAGTTTGTCAGTTTCCCAGTCAGTTTGGCGACTTTCAAATTTATGCTTACCGTAACACTTTAGACAATACAGAACATTTGGCAGTTGTCAAAGGAGATTTAGCTGAACTGGGAACTAAACCTGCCGTAGTGCGGATGCACTCTGAATGCTTAACAGGAGATTCTCTGGGATCGATGCGTTGTGATTGTCGGATGCAGCTACAGGCTGCTTTAAAGATGATCGAGGCACACGGATTAGGAGTTGTGGTGTATTTACGCCAGGAAGGTAGAGGCATTGGGCTAGTAAATAAGCTCAAAGCTTATACTTTACAAGACATGGGTTTAGATACCGTAGAAGCTAACGAGAGGCTAGGTTTTCCTGCCGACTTACGAGATTATGGTATGGGAGCGCAAATTCTCAATGATTTGGGTATTAAACAGATTCGCTTGATCACTAATAATCCTCGAAAAATAGCTGGTTTAAAAGGTTATGGTTTAGAGATGGTCGATCGCCTGCCTCTACTGATTGAAGCCACTGACTACAACTCTGGATATTTGGCTACTAAAGCCAAAAAACTGGGTCACCTGCTGTTGCAGACTTATTTAATTACCGTGGGGATTACCTGGAAACAGGAGGATATTACTCCTGAAGTTCAATATGAAAAGCTAGATAAAATTCGCTATCTTGCTCAAGAACATAACTTTTTAGTCCAGGAAGAGGCAAGACCGATTGCGATCGCTTTGTTTAGCAGATCTTCTCTAATTTTTCATCTCGGTTTTGACCAACCTAATTTAGCTAGTTCAGATTGGTATCAAGACTCTGACCATCCTTATCTATGGGGGATAATCAAAATTTTAGATACCTTAGCAGCATGGCAAAATGTTAGTCGTTTAGAATTTTTGATTGCTCCTGGAGATGATCCAATGACTGGTTTACAGGTTAAATTAGATCGTCAAAATTATAGTCTTGAGCAAAAACCTTCAAGCCTTGATGCGATTGAAAGCCAAACTATCTATAGCTTTGATTCAACAATGAACAATAAATAATGAACAATGGACAATTGCCTCTTCCTCAAAGCGCGCTTCGTCCTTGACAGTCACTTCAATTGGTCAAAGATCTATATACAACGCACTGAGATGCGGAAAGTCTTTTCTGGCAATCGATTTTTAGAAAAGGTTTTAGACAGAATTAATTAATTGTCCATTAATAAAAATGCTCAATCTATGACCGTTGGTCAAAATTGCCAATAGATTAATTCACCAAAAAAAGTTGTCTTAAAAGATCAGGGTTTAAAACCCAGAATATTTGGTAATATTAATTTTCAATACACCCATTCAAAGTAAGACCCTGATGCAAGATAATTCCCATTCAAAAATAGAGCATCGAACATTTGTTGCTGGTGAATTGCTTCCTCTTCAATTAAATTCTTTTTGGTTATTGCAACAGGGTATTGTTAAAACTATTGCTTATACGAATGAAGAAAATCCTATTACCCTCGGATATTGGGGGAAAGATGACTTAATAGGTCAGCCTTTACTTCTCGTCTATCCTTGCAGAGTAAAGTGTTTGACTTACGTTGAAGCTATGAGTTGTCCTGTAGCGCAGGCTGGGAATATGACAAAATTAATTGTTAAATACACCCAGCAAACAGAAGAATTACTTTCTATTCTGCATTCGGAAAAAATATATCAACGGTTACGCAAGATGCTAATTTGGTTAGCCCGTAAGTTTGGAACTGAAGTTGAAATTGGGCAGCTAATCGATATGCGCCTAACTCATCAGGATTTGGCTGAAATTATTGGTGCGACTAGAGTATCAGTTACTAAATTGATCAATCAGCTAGAACAAGAAGGTTTCTTGAGCCGTCCTGAAAGAAATACTATTGTCGTACACTAACAAATCTCACAAAAGAGATATTCTGATAAGATTGGCTACGAAAATTATTGTCTTATTACCTTATGTCTTCTCCTATTGTAAGCATTCAAAACAGCGCGTCAAATTCGCAAACGTTATCGATTAATCCTCACAGTACAGGGATTGCAGTTAAAGGTAGTATTGCCATTCCTGGGGATAAGTCTATTTCCCATCGCGCCTTGATGCTAGGAGCGATCGCCAAGGGAGAAACAGTAATTGAAGGTTTACTCTTAGGAGAAGATCCCCGTAGCACAGCAGCCTGTTTTCGGGCAATGGGAGCAGAAATTTCCGAATTGAATTCTCAACGAGTAGTAGTGCGAGGAGTAGGTTTAGACAATCTTCAAGAGCCTTTAGATGTCTTAGATGCTGGTAACTCAGGAACAACTATGCGCTTGATGTTAGGGTTATTAGCCTCTCACCCAGATCGTTTATTTATTGTAACAGGGGATAACTCATTGCGATCGCGTCCCATGTCGCGGGTGATTAAACCATTAGAGCAAATGGGAGGAAACATTTGGGGCAGAAAAGGCAATTCTCTCGCGCCCTTAGCGGTAAAAGGGCGACAGTTAGAACCAACTCACTATCATTCTCCCATCGCTTCGGCACAGGTTAAGTCCTGTGTGTTATTAGCAGGCTTGATGGTAGAAGGCAAAACTACCGTAACCGAACCTGCTTTATCCCGCGATCATAGTGAAAGAATGCTGCAAGCTTTTGGCGCAACTTTAGATATTGATACAGATACGAATAGCGTTACTTTGACAGGACAACCAGAACTAAAAGGACAGCAGGTTATTGTCCCTGGAGACATAAGTTCGGCTGCTTTTTGGTTAGTAGCTGGGGCAATTGTTCCTGGTTCGGATTTGCTGATTACTAATGTAGGAGTTAATCCTACCCGCACGGGAGTATTAGAAGCTTTAGCGATGATGGAAGCAGATATCGGGCGGGAAAATGAGCGAACTGTAGCAGGTGAACCTGTAGCAGACTTGCGAGTAAAATACAGTCAGCTAAAAGCCTGTGAAATATCGGGAGATATCATTCCCCGTCTGATTGATGAAATACCAATTTTGGCGGTGGCTGCTGCTTTTGCCGAAGGAACAACGGTAATTAAGGATGCAGCAGAATTAAGAGTTAAAGAAAGCGATCGCCTGGCGGTAATGGCGCGCGAATTAGGCAAAATGGGGTCAAATATCAGCGAATTAGCCGATGGCTTAGAAATTACTGGCGGGAAGCAACTTAAAGGCGCACAAGTTGATAGCTTTACGGATCATCGGATCGCCATGAGTTTAGCGATCGCCGCTTTAAATGCCAAAGGAAAAACGACTATTAATCGTGCCGAAGCAGCTTCAATTTCTTATCCTAACTTTGTCGAGACATTGACCCAAGTTTTGCAATAAACGTTAAGTAATAAGAACTATACTGCCTGTTTATTTAGCTTGTGGCATCATGAATACGATTTAAAAAGTCGAAGCATCTTCGCTACCTCGCTGATGGACGTAATGGTGCATTAAATTTTTATATTGAACAATAAAATTAGTTGCTGCGGGTGCATCATCATAAGAGCCAAATAACGCATCTATCTGCGGTTGTGACTGGAGTTTTTGAGCCAAATCGGCGATCGCCTCTTCACAGACTTCACAGTCGGCATCAATAAAGCATAAATAACTTTCCTTTAACTACCTCTGTTCCTAGGTTTCTGGCTGCACCAGAACCTTCTCTGCCACTTGTTTGTAACACCTTCGCGTTGAATTTATGAGCGATCGCTGCCGATTCATCTGTAGAGCCATCATCTACTAGTTTGCACAGCGTATCTTACATAGTACGCCTGGTGTGAATTAAATTTTAGTAAGCTGAGGAGGATTGAAAAGTCAAAACATCAATCTCAAAATGACGACGCAAGAAAAGCCGCAAAGTATGAGAGGTCATTTTGAGTGCCATATGAGTAGCCAAGCCACCAA
>JBBSPC010000080.1:0-22356 GCA_038259125.1 Chroococcales cyanobacterium
CAAGTCCAGAGGTATCTGAATTGAGTTATCCATTCTGGCAACCACAGTCGATTTTACCTGTTTATCATCCCAAAGTAGTCATAGTTTGACAACCACGCTATATCTGGTGTCTACCACGGCAATTCCGATAGAGCCTTAATTCTTTCCTCTTTATAGTCTTATCGATAACTTAAACCAAAAGAATGTAGTTGATTAAGTTCAGGTTTAATTTTAGAATTAACTCTTCTCATCTCAGCTTAAATCTTACACTTTCTTACTCACCATCAAATTTTGGCAATATGAAAAAGCTTAAAGGAAGAGATCTGCTTGGCACTGCCGATTTAAACGCCGAAGAAACTCTAAGTTTATTAGAATTAGCTCGTAAACTAAAAAGTCAAGAACTAGTTATTCAATGCAATAAAGTTTTAGGTTTACTATTTTATAAAGCCTCAACCCGTACCAGAGTATCTTTTAGCGTGGCAATGTATCAGCTAGGGGGACAGGTAATCGATCTCAATCCTAGCTTGACTCAGGTTGGTCGTGGTGAACCAATTGAAGATACTGCTAGAGTGTTAGACCGCTACCTTGATATCTTGGCTATACGCACCTTTGCTCAAGCAGATCTCCATACCTTTGCTAATTATGCTCAAATTCCGATTATTAATGCTTTGACTGATTTAGAGCATCCCTGTCAGATTTTGGCTGATTTACTAACGGTACAAGAGTGTTTTGGTTCATTAGCAGGCAAAACCTTAACTTATTTAGGAGATGGGAATAATATGGCTAATTCTCTGCTGCTAGGAGGTGCTTTGACTGGTCTAAATATCAGGATTGCTGCTCCTCCAGGCTATGAACCAGACCCCGACATTGTGCAGCGCGCTCAGTCAATTGCTGCGGGTAAGTCTGAGATTGTGGTTACCCAAGACCCCATTGCTGCTGTAGAAGGAGCGCAGGTAGTTTATACAGACGTTTGGGCAAGTATGGGACAAGAAGACTCCGCCGATCAAAGGATTCCTGTTTTTCAACCCTATCAGGTAAACCAGCAGCTTATTAATCATGCCGATCCTGAAGCTATTATTCTTCATTGCTTACCTGCCCATCGAGGAGAAGAAATTACTACTGAAGCGATCGAGAGTGAGCGATCGCGTGTATGGGATCAGGCAGAAAATAGAATGCACGTCCAAAAAGCCCTATTGGCTAGCTTATTAGGTTGGGAATAGTTAGAAAACAAGAGAGGGATAAAGGAAATACTTTTATTCCTCATCCTTTATCCCTTCAAAAGCTACTTCGCTTCACCTAAATTAAATAAGAAGGGAATACCGCCTTGAGAATCACCACTAGTGACTAAAACATTGGGCATCTGCGCTCCACCTTCTCGCCAGGCTTCGATCGCTTCTTTTTTCAATACTAGTTCTCCACCCTGAGCTTTGAGCGTTTCTGCCAGTAGTCTTTGAGCCTCGGCTTTACCTTTTGCCCGATTTATATCAGCCTGAGCCTGCTGCTCTGCCTCTCTAGCTACGTATACTGCTCTTTGGGATTTTTGTTCGGCAATTTGCTTCTCTTCAACTGCTCTGGCAAATTCAGGAGAGAAATTAAGATCGACCACGCTTGTATCTAAGATAATAATGCCGTATTTGTCCAAACGTTCGCCAAGAGCATTATCAAAGTCTTGTTTTAATTCATTCCTCTTAGTAATTGCCTCTTCTACCGTTCTTCTGGCTGCTGCAATTTTAAATGATTCTTGGGTTTGAGGAGCAATAATTTTTGAGACAATATTTTGCAGTGTTCCCTGTTTTCTTCTAATTTCGACTACTTGAATTGGATCGAGACGGAAATTAATTGCAAAGCTAGCTTTAAGATCTTGTAAATCTTTAGTAGAGCTTTCAGCAGGTACTTCAAATTTTTGTACCGTTAAATCGTAAATATCTACATTAGATACTAACGGTGGACGAAAATGGAGTCCTTCAAGCAATACACCATCTTGAGCCTTGCCTAAAATGCTTAAAACTCCAGCCTGACCTGGATTAAGAATGACAAATGAATTGAAAGCAAGCAAAGCTACTAAAGCAGCAACAATACCACCCAGCAAAGGCTGCCAACTATTTGATGACTGAGTATTCAAACTAGTATCTCCTCTATTATGTACAAAATAAATTGGTTATCAGTATTTGAAAGTCTATCGTATTTAAAGGTTTAGCAGTAATTAAGAGTATTAGAGATCTTGTGACTTTTACTTCATTTATGGCAGTTTTCAATCATCATCTTTTTAACAATAAAGTTTAAACAAGCTCAAATTACTGTATACAACGAGTTATTCAACTACTATGCACCATTCATAAAGCTCAAAATCTACGCACTTGTTATCAATCAAGGGATCTTGAGCGACTATAGCTTGTGCTTCTTGAAGAGAACTTGCTTCAAAAATCAGCATTCCTCCTCCTAATCCTTTCCAATAGCCTGTTCTCGCTTTGTGTCCTTGAGCGATAAGTTGACGTACATATTTTTTGTGTGCAGGAACATATTGATCGAAAGCAATTTTGTTAACTATTCCCTTTTCTATTTTGACGAAAGTAGGCATAAGCAAAAATTAGATTTATTCTAAACAAGATAACGGTACTAGACATGACAATAAGATTATCTGTATCTATAATTAGTTGATCATTTTCATTATTAAAACTTAAATGTTTTTCAAAAAAGTACTAGGTATAAAAAAGCCTAAGGTAAATATTTCTATTGTTGGCGGTTCTAATTCAGTAATGAGAAATGGTTATGCTAAATATTTAAATACCTATATTGGGAATAAAATCTCTTTAGAAACATCGTTAAAATATTATTCTTTGGGTGGCGTACCTAACATTTTTGGTACTATTCAAGAATACAGATACGACATAGGTGCTAATAGCGATATTATATTTTTTGAATACTGTGTAAATGACCGCCATGCCATTGAAATAGACCAGTATTCTCTAGAATTAGTAGGAAAAGCTTTAGAGGGATTTGTTAGAAAAATAAACAAATCAAATCTTAACTGCTTAATAGTCATTCTTATCTTCGGAATTAATTTAGACAATTTTTATAATAGTCCCTGTCATTTATCAGAGCTTTATCAAAAAATAGGCAATCATTACGGTTTGCCAATAATTGATATTACTAAACTATTAAGCAATACTCATAATTTAGAGTACGTTAAATCTTTATATAATGAAAAGGATCATGCTCACTATACTAGACCTCAAGGAGTACAAATTGTTGCTCAGACAATTGTAAAAGAGCTGAAAAGACTCAAAGTAACTGATAATTTACAAAGAATTAAAAAAAGCATAAACATTCAATGTAAGCAGTTAAAAATATCTCCTATTTATCATGATAATTTTGAAGAATTAGCTTTTTTTGAATGTTTTGATAATGGCAATTACTTTTCAAAGCCTCCTAAAATATCAGTTTACCAAAACACAGTTTTCAGGGAAAAAAATTTTACTATTTATCAGGGTGATTCATTAAAGTTTTTTTTAAAAGGGAAACTAATAGCAATTTTTATTAAATCTGATCTTAGTGATGGTTTTATTACCATCGAATTCGATAAACAACGTATTATTACTAGCTCTTATTCTTCGTGGGTCAACAATATCAAACCTCAAAACGTTATTAATTTAATTGCTTTACCTTTACGCCGATTTGCAGCATCTCAGGACTTTGCGGTCGTATCTATCTGTTTATGTCCAGAATATCCCAATGATTTTGAGTTAGATTTTAATAAAGCTGTTCCGACTAAAAAAGATCCTAAAAAATGGAAACTGAGTATTATTGGTATTGCATATATTGGTGAAATAAAACCGTTAAATTAATTAACCCAAACTGATACCAAATCAATAAATGTTGGCGATAGATAGAGCATCGAGAATAAAAGAGTATCCGCAGACAGAGGAAACCTCCCTTCGGGTTCAGCATCGGAAAGCATTACATACGGAAGTGCGCCTTTGTTTGCGTCTTACGCCGACGCGGGGTCTTTGCTCAGTTTGCTCAAGTCGCGGAACCCGTCCAACGCAACTGTTTCGCTTTTCGCGCTGCCCTGATCGTTGGTCGGGAGTAACTTATCTCCTCAAGTGTAGGGCTTGCACCTACATCCAGATGTCAATTTAAGGTACATACGGTTTTATCTGCTTCATCCCTTGGAAGTCCATGCCGCTCTAGTTTTTATAATCTTCTGACTTCATCGAATCGCACCATTCGCTTATTGAAAACCGTATTTTCAATAGTTTTTCAAATAGTGAAAGCTAGTCTGTAAATAAACAATCAGCCTCAAGATAGAAGATATTTAAAAGTAAAAATAATATCTTTAATTATACACTTAAAATTTGGAGAGTACGTATGGGTATTCAAGATAAAGCACAAGACAAAGCAGAAGAACTAAAGCTTAAAGCAGAAGCTAGAAGTGAAGACATTGAAGGTACAATCAGAGAAAAGTTAGGAAATTTTTCTGACGATCAAGAGGCTGTTGAACACGGTCAAGAAAAACAAGACAAAGCAGATAATTTAAGAGAAGAAGCAGAAGAAAAGTAATCAAGTCATGACTATATGCACTACTTACGTATAGCTGGTTTGCAAATAAACAATAATTAATACATGAATATATTAGTAGGCATTAATTAACCATTGTGCCTACTAATTTCTCTTGCAAAACCTACTGTAAATCTAACAAGATTTATTCTTCCACCAAATGAAGAACATGACCGTCTAAATCTTTAATAGCTAAAGCTTTAGCAAAGCCTAATTCGTTAGTAGACATTTCTACTATGCCAGGAGAAATAAAACTACAGGGCGAGGTGCGCAATTGCTGTGCCATAGTTTCAAGATTAGATACAGCAATAATGGTCTGACAATGCCAAAGATCATTAGCTTTACTATCTATCGGCATATCTTTACCATTTGTAGGGGCAATATATTCTAATAATTCAAAGCCAATGCCTGAAGGGGGTTTCATACTATTAACCTGGACTCTTGCCCCAAAGATGCCGCTAATATGTTCATATTCAGTGCCATAGTTTTCCGCCTGTAACATCAATTTTAAACCAAAGCGATCGCCATAGAGTGAAAAACTTGCTTGAGCATCTTTTACTACAATTGCACTATGATCGATACCGAGAAATAATTTATCTGTAGTCTGCAACCATTTAGCATCGGCTTTATCTGGCGGAAATTGAATCAATTCCAAATTGTGTCCATCAGGATCTTTAAAATAAAAAGCTTTTACCCCGCCTAGTTTCTTGTTCCATTCAGGTAGCTGCTGAGGACTGGTAGAAGAATGTCTGACTCTAAACTGACGTAAATGCTCGTAAGCGCGATCCATATCTTTAACTACAATAGCAATATGTTGAAAGATGCGATCGTTGCTGCCAGAATCCACAGGAAGCGGTCTGCCTTCGACCGTAAGATATTCCATCAACGAAATTATTTCATCCCCAAGCTGCATCTGGACTATCCGCATTCGTAAACCAAAAATTCCCTGTAGCTTTTCCCAATCTTCTCCCCAAACTTCAATATCTTTGGTTACTCGAAAAGATAATACCTGGGAATAAAATTCTACTGATTTTTCTAGATTAGCGACGGTCATTCCCACATACTTAATATTCGACATTAAAACCTCTAATTTCTTACCTAATTAAATTAAACTCGTTAGGTAAGAAATTAGTTTATAACTATAGATATAAAGAAGGTAGCAAATCCTTGTCACCCGTGACTGCTCTTAATCGCCAGTTCGTTTTTTAGAGATTAAACAGCATCCTAGAAACTCTAGGATGCTGTCCAGTTCAATTTTGTCCAACTACTTAATAGATGTGCGATCGCCCTAAAAAGTATTAAGCTAAACTAACCAGCTACAAGTTTTCCTAGGTAACAGCTTACAAAAATTCATAAAACTATTTGTTATCTGTGTTTTTTAAAACATAAACAGGACGCTCGATATCACCAATACGATTAAAAGGCCAAAAACGAAACATTGCCTTACCGATAATGTTTTGACGAGGGACAAAACCCCAGTAATGGCTGTCGTAGCTATCGTTGCGATTATCTCCCAGAACTAAATAGGAGTTAACAGCAACGACTACTGGTCCCCATTGATAATCAGGTCGCGCTTCGAGGTAATTTTCTTTGATAGGAAGATTATTGACATATACTTTGCCGTTTTTGACCTCAACTTTGTCTCCAGGTAAACCGATGACTCTTTTGATAAAAGCCTCATGAAAATTTTCTGCTTCTAAAGTTTTGGTGGGATTAAAAACTACAATATCTCCTCTTTTAGGATTGCTAAAATCATAGCTAATCTTATCAATGATTAGGCGGTCATTTATTTGCAGTGTCGGTAACATTGAGCCGGAGGGAATATAACGAGCTTCAGCAATAAAAGTCCGAATCCCAAATGCCAGAAATAAGCTAAGGCCGAGAGTTTTAATACTTTCAAGCCAAAAGTTTTCTGGTTTTGCCTGGCGAGATGGCTGTTTTTTAGTTATGGACATATTAAGAAACTAAATAATTCTATTTTTTAGTGTAAATAAAACATTTGTCACTGTAATGTCAATTTGATAATAATTTCGTGGCAAGCTAAGAAAGTGAATAAAATAGTCAGTCAGGAAAAGAAAACGGGACTACAGGTATCGGCTAAACGAGCCAGTCGAATCGTACCTCTTACCGATACTTTGATATTGTTGATTTAAAAACTGCAAATATTTCTTTTAAAATCAGTTCATCTCTCTTAACCATTCTATGAAAATTTCTGTTGTTGGAATTGGCAAAGTTGGCTCGACCGTAAGTTTCGTACTTGCAAAAGATGGGCTAGCTTCAGAACTGGTTCTTTACAACCGTACACGGGAGATTGCCCATGCTGAAGCCATCGATATTCAACAAGCATTAGCACTTACCCCCTATCGGCTTTTAGTTCGAGATGGAGACTTAAAGGATACTGCTGAATCTGACATTATCATTATTGCTGCAAGTGTTTCTATGACCAAGCAGATGAAAAACCGCAGCCAACTTCTTTTGAGTAACACTCAGATCATGCAAACTTTGATTCCACCTCTCGTCCAATACAGCCCTAAAGCTATCTTAATTAATGTCAGCAATCCAGTTGATGCCTTAACCTACCAAATTGGACAAATTGCCAGTCAGTACTCTTGCCACATTAACTGGCAACGCGTGATTGGGACTGGTACCTTAATTGACTCGGCAAGATTCCGAGATCTTCTGGCAACCCAGCTAGGCATACATCCTGCTGATATCAATGCCTATATTCTGGGAGAACACGGAGACGGACAGTTTGCCGCACTTAGTTCTGCTATGTGCGGTGGTGAATTTATTGATGCTAATCCTTTGCGCCAACAAATGGTGGAAGATGCCAAACAGTCCGCTTGGACAATCTTTCAAACAAAGGGCTACACCAATTACACAGTATCTTTAGCAGTGGAACTGATTGTTCGTAGCATAGTCGAGGATTTACGGTATACTCTACCAGTGACTGTTTCAATTGATGGTTATTGTAATGTTAGCGATTGCTGTCTGAGTGTTCCTTGCGTTATTGGTCGGCAGGGTATCTATCGTCGCCTCGAAACTCAACTTAATGAAAAGGAAGTACGGGCATTTCAAAACTGCGCTTACGTGGTTCAGCAACAAATCAAATCTTGTCAAATATAAACAGCTTTTCTAGACATCAGAGTAGCAAGTGATAATGAGTCGCGAACTTAACATTTAGACTCTATTCAGGCGATCGCTAAACTACTTAAATATCAAAGCTACTCAGGAGCTAATTTGGCAAAAGAAGATACGCGAGTTTTAGTTAAAGGAACACCTTTATACCAAGCAAATAAACAATTGCAGTTGTTCTCGATTAATAAAAACCCCAGCTAAGGCTTGATAGGCTTCAGTTCCAGCCATTACCACTTCTTCAGCTGCTGCATCTCCTAACACGTCCTTAATTGCTTGTAATAAATATTCCCCCACTATGGGATATTGTTCGATAAAACATGGGTTTGTACGTGGCGATGAGCGATTGCACCTACAGCTTACGGGCATTTTCATTGAAATGGTGTCAAGCCTTCTTCAGTAATGGCATAAGCTGTCACGCATTTAATTTGACGAGCGACCCCGCGTCGCCGTCAGAGCGGGTGGAAACGGCTCTGTTTAAGAGCCTTGTTCCACACCCGCTAGCAAGGGAATGCGCGAGTTGTCTATTGTGGCTGAGGAGGGAGACTAGGGGAAAGGGAGACGGGGAGAGGGGTTAACTGTTTTCCATCTAATTAGATAATATGCAGTTTAAATAATTAACAGCATATTCACAACAAATTATAACTTTAGTTAGAGGAATTAAGGTTGGTAAGTTAGTTAATCTAAGTTTGTGTAGATAATAGCTAAATGAATTTGTTGTTCAGTTTATTTAACTACAATTGAATAAACTATAAATGAATTTACTTTAATTTTAAGCTATTGACACTAAAAAAACACACATTTATTCACCAAACTAACTATGATACATTTAATTTCTCAAGCCATAAATCGCATCAGTTCTCTTCTAAAAAAAATTCAAGCCAAAAGTTTTCTGACTACTGTTTTATTAGGAGCAATTTTATTAACTAATGGTGTTAGCAGTTCTGCCACAAATGGCAAGACTGCTGCTGATATTGTTGGCAGCGATGTCGTTGGAAATAATCCCGAAAGACCGACAACAACTCGCGAGTGGAGACAAGAAGCTCGCCGAACCGAAGATGCTCCCCTAGAAAGAGCCGAAAAGATTGGACAGGAAACAGGACAAGCATTAAAAGAATGGGGCGGACTTTATCCAGATGTGGCCGAAAGAACTCTTCCCGACGAGATAAAATAATCAATATTTAGTTACTTAGATAGTAAATCTAATTAAACTTAGATTTACTATCGGACATTTGTGATTGCGCACCAAAAAACGTCACAACTCTCTCCAAAGCACAACGGAAGTAAGCACGGTAATGGCTATCCAATCAGTTAGAGATATCAAAAAACAGAAACATTGCCAAGCAGAAGATTTAAAAAAGGGAGATTGCTGGATTGGACTAAGTTTGGCTTCAAACAGTGGTCTAATTATCACTGCTAGAATAGGTAAACATAGAGATCGCTTGCTGTCAAATTTAGTGGCAAACACCGAAGGAAAAACGGACTGTAAAAATTGGAGTACAACAGATAGTTGGGGTGGTTACGAGACAATTCTCTGAAATCGCCTCAATGTTCAACTGCCCCCAATGTTTTCAGCGTAATTTTTTGAGCAGCTGTCAACCCAATTGCGCCTTGAATGTTCATCCCTTCATACAAGTGATCGGCTCTCAACGTTTTGAGACACTCACCTGTTGTCGGATTCCACGACTAATTTCAGCAAAGATCAGCACCTCTTTTGACTGCGTGGTTTTGGTTAGTAGCTTTCCTAATTCGCGATCGCGCCATCTTTTTTGACCCGATACAGAATCTTCGACAAACTTTAGTTGACTCAAACTTTTCTGATTGGCATATTCGAGAATTCCATAACGTTGGTTATCAACATCTTGTTGATTAATTGAAACTCTCAAATAGGCGTAAATAGTCACTTTTAAATACTGCTGTTTGGAAAAATAGCTAATATGAAACACAAAAAAGAATGATACAAATGAAAAAGGGCAAGAATTATCAGAGTTGAGACAAGATGGGTGGAATACTGAAGTTACATCTAATTCAACTTGATAATGGAATTTTTCTTTTCAATACTCAAATAAGTTGTACACGGCGTACTTTAACTAACTAAACTGTAATGTAGTTCTTTAATTCCCACACTGTTTTTATACCTGAATGAAAGGTAAATCAATCCAAAATAAATACTTTATTTTACGAACTTTAGGCAAGGATCAGTTTAGCGAAACTTTTTTGGCTAAGGATCGAAGTAAATTTTCATTCCGTCGTTATGTTATTAAAAAATTTCGACCAATTTTAGGCAATCCTCATGCAGAGGAAATGAGGCTTTTGTTTAACCAAGAAGCCAAGATTTTAAAACGTCTGAGTGGTAAAAATCCGCAAATTCCTTGGCTGTATGAATGTTTTATGGAAGGAGAGGATTTTTATCTAGTTCGCGAGTGGATTAACGGCATTACTTTAGAACAAAAAGTACAGCGCGAGGGAGTAATCTGTGAGACAGAAGCAAAGCAAATCTTAGATAGTATTCTTAGAGTTCTCAAATATATTCATAGTCACGACATTGTTTATCGTCAGCTAAAACCCAGCAGTATTTTACTCCGTAAACAAAATTGGCTGCACCAAGGCAAAAAGCAAGATTATCTACCCGTGCCGATTTATTTTGGTGGTGTCAAAGAATTAGCCAAAAAAACAGAAAAATTCTATCAAGAAAGTTTCGCACTTGCTAACCAAAAAGAATATATTTCCCCAGAACAAGAAAAAGGACAGTCAGTTTACGCTAGCGATCTCTATAGTTTAGGATTGACAATCATTTATTTATTAACGGGAAAAACCCCCGCAGAGTTAAACCACAGTTCTTTTAGTAATAAACTGCTATGGCAGCATGAAGCACCCGACCTAAAAAGTAATTTAGCTAGAGTTATTGAGCGGGCAATTTGTCCTAGAACTCAAGATCGCTTTACCTCAGCAGAAGAAATGTTACAGGCACTTCATTCTCAACCTGTACTTGTCTTTAGATCTTTTGACGATCAGCTGACTAAAAAATCTTCTCTGACTCCCGAAATCAAGCTTATCTCACTGTTGTTTTTTCTGAGCTTGGGAATTATTGGGATTATTTTTAGTTTATCAAACTTTAGTTTTCCCCAACTATCAGCAAAAGACAAACTAGATGATTCTTCTGCAACCACTGAGAGAATAAATACTACTCGCAGTTTTAAAACTTCATCTCCTATCAAATTGATCGACGGTTTGGATATACCTATTTTTCCTGTAGGCATTGATCAAGAGAAAATATTTAGTACTTTAGGAAATCCCAGTATAGAAACCCAAGGCTATTGGGGAAATAGTAAAGCATTTTCCTATTTTGATTTTGCTCCTAAGCAGGTTGCTTTAGGCTATTTAGCTGATGAAAAAACACAAAAGATACGCCAAACAGAAATGACTTTTAATGATTCTGTTAATTTAGCGACAATTCAGCAGGCAGTACAAGAGTTGTTGTTAGAAAACTATTCACCAGATATAGAAAATAAAATCAATCAGATATTTTTTAAGACAAGTGCAGAAAATCAATTTGAATCTAAAAACTTAGCAGGGGTAATTCAGCGTAATGAGGATAACGGTATTTATGTTGGTATCTGGGACAAAAATTTCCATTAACAGCCGAAGCGTTTAGAGTTTAACTTAAGTTTTTACTGATTAATTAGCGATCGCAAGTTGCCTTGATTTTGATTTAACAATTCTTCTCCCGCCTCAGCATCCAAGCCCGTCCAGTGCATTAATAAAGCTAATTTAACTTTCTTCTGGCTTTTTTCGAGTAAATCTTTTGCTTCAGTGCGGTTAAGCCCAGTTAAGTCGCTAATAATACGTAAGGCGCGATCATTGAGCTTATCGTTAGTTACCGCCACATCAATCATGCGGTTTCCGTAAACCTTGTTATAGCGTACCATTGCCCCCGTAGAGATAATATTTAACGCCATTTTAGTAACTGTACCCGCCTTAAGCCTAGTTGAGCCTGCTAATATTTCTGCACCTACCAATAAGCGAATATCAATATCAGCATCAATGGGTACTTGTTCGCTACTGACGCAGCTTATGGCTACAGTCGTTGCTCCTTTAGCTTTGGCTGCCTGTAATGCACCATGGACAAAGGGAGTTGTGCCTCCTGCGGTGATGCCTATGACTACATCTAAATCAGTTATTTGATTTTGGGCGATCGCTTTTGCCCCATCTTCAGGGCGATCTTCTAAAGCCTCAGAACTCTTAACCAAGGCTGCTGCACCTCCTGCTAAGATTCCCTGAACTAATTCTGGAGGAGAACAAAAAGTAGGAGGACATTCCGCTGCGTCTAAAACTCCTAATCTGCCGCTAGTACCTGCACCAACATAAAACAGTCTGCCTCCTTGCCCAAATGCAGCAGCAGTCACATCAATAGTTTTAGCCAGAAAAATACGAGCGTTTGCGATCGCCTCTATGGTTTTTATGTCTTCTTGATTAAATAAATCGACTATTTCTAAAGTGGATAAACTATCTAAATTTTGACTGTGGGGATTGATCTGTTCGGTCAACAAATGTCCCCGTGACTGTAACTTATCCATCTTAATAATTTATTTAATTACTTACTTTCAATAAATATTCCTGGCTAATCAATCTACTAGCACTCCTCATACCTCATACCTCATCCCTCAAAGCAGTCCTTCTAATTGACGACGAATGCGATCTAATTCTTCATTAGCCAGAGATTCTTCTTCTAAGAGCGAAATATCTGCATCTGTTGATTCTTCGGTTTCCCAGTTAAGCTCGTCTATATTTTTTTCGGGAGGAATTTCCCATTGTCCTGGCTCGACTATTTTCCAGTCATAGTCAGCCTGACGGCAAAACTGCTCTACTTCTTCAGAATCGATCGCCTCTACTGTAGCTTCAGGAAAATCTTGTGCCTCTAATAATCCTGCATAGCGTATCGCATCGTCTTCTTCGTGAAACATCAAAATCGTGTTGCGATCGCCTAGTTGAACAGTATGGATTCCTTCATTATCAGTTCCAGCATTAAACAGCAAAATATGTACTAGCATAATAAACTCACGCCAACTATCTATTTATGCCAATTACAACATAAAATTACTTCATTAAAGTAAGACATAATTAATATTAAATAAATTTTTTTATTTTCACAAACGTCCCGAAGCTAGAAATCAAGAAAGAGACGAGATTTTACCGCCTCTTTATTTACTTTTAATTGGCTTAAAGCCTGGGACTTAAAGCTGACCGCGAAACGGTTTAATTTTTAGTCAACCATTTTTGCGCGTTGAGACGTTGCACGGTATACATGACCAACAGTTCTAAGTTAACTCTTCTCTCATCAATCATAAAAGATTCAATGGTGCTGGGGTTATTTCCATAGGTAGAATAAGAGAAAGCTTTTTGACCCGTAATATCCTCATCAGGAAAATAAAGATTGAATTGGCGATCGCCATTTTGCCATTTTCCTACTACTTGCCAACAGGGTTCATTGGAGTTAGCACCTTCAATTGGTACACCTTGCTCCACAAAGGTCAAGTCTAGGTCTTTAATTCCCTCACTGGCCATTGCCTCTTTTAATGCTGGAAGATAGTGTTCTTGAATAAATTCACTAAATGGCTTTTCTTCTATTTTAGGTGGCTTTTCTTTCTTGGTTGCTGCCCTCGCAGCAGGTTTAGCAGTATCTTTTTCTGCTGCTGAAGGTTTTGCCTGATCCCGATCTTTTTTATTTGTTTCCTTTGCCATGTTGCACCAATTTTACAGCTTGAGCTAGGGTTTTGCTTGACGAGCGACCCTGCGCGCGGTTAACGCGCAAAGGAACGCGCAAGTCGTGAGTGTTATTCTATCACGGCTGTTTTTAGGCAGGTGATAAAAAACAGTCAGCAGTTAAAGATATGATGCGATCGCTCCTCTAAAAAAGAAATAGGCATCCCAAATTATATAACTGTAAACTGCCATTACCGCAACGGTGATTGCTAGCTTTTTGGCGGTAGCTACTTCCTGACTCACATAAGCTAGCCAGTAGATTATAAAAGGAGTGGTTAAATAACAAAAGAACCCATAGCCTAGACATTTGAAAATTATTTCTATCAATTTGTATTCAATACTGTTTGATACTTTTAAAATAATTAGTATAGATAATATCCCCGCAATAAACTGGACGATACTATTTTTGAGCAATAAGAATAAAATACCCTTATTATCCTGAGAATTTTTCATTATTTTGTAAATCAATCTCTTTTGTTCGATTCACAAAGAAGATTTGTATTATTAAAGAATTATGATTCTGTAATTATATCTAGGTAATTATCCGTATTTGTTAAAGAGTTTAAGAAGTTTTATCGAGAAATATGTAGACAATATGTACTTCTCGTTTAAGCTTCTTTATTGATTGCAATAGTTGGAACAGTTGAGGTAGTGAAGCGATCGCTCGAAAGAAAAAGAGTTAGCTCAAAAATGTTTTAGAAGTTAAGAATGAACCTAAATTCAAGTCCACTCGAAGAGTAAAAGCTAAAAAAGCTTAAGATAAAAGGGGCTAATATCAAGATTAGACAAATTTTATGATGCACGGCTTTATTCCTCCTCAACGCTATTTCCCCTATTTATCCTGGACAGAAATAGAGCAGATGCCCAATAAAGAAAACGTAGTCATCATTCAGCCTCTTGGTGCAACTGAGCAACATGGACCCCATTTACCGATCGCCGTAGATTCTGCTATCAGTTTAGGAGTACTTGGCAAAGCTTTAGAACAATTAGAATCAGATGTTCCTGCTTATGCCCTGCCTTGTTTATATTACGGAAAATCTAATGAACATATTGGCTTTCCTGGCACAATTAGCCTCACTGCCACTACCCTACTGTTGGTAATTAAGGAAATGGCAGCCAGTATATACCGCTCAGGGTTTCGTAAACTGGTGCTAATGAATTCTCACGGAGGGCAACCGCAAATCATGGAAATAGCTGCAAGGGATTTGCATCAGGAACACCCCGACTTTGCTGTATTTCCTCTGTTTACCTGGCGTGTCCCTCATACAGTAGGCGATTTGCTCACAGTACAGGAGCAAGAATATGGTATTCATGCAGGAGATGCAGAAACGAGTATTATGCTATCGTTGTTGCCAAAACAAGTCAAAATGGCTCAGGCAGTGAAGGAATATCCTCAAGGTTTACCCCAAGATAGTCTTTTAGATATGGAGGGAAAGTTACCTTTTGCTTGGCTAACTAAAGAATTAAGCCAAAGTGGCGTTATGGGGGATGCTACGGCTGCGACCAAAGAGAAAGGCGATCGCATTTTACAATCTGTTGCCGATGGTTGGGTACAGGTAATTCAAGATATTTATAAATTTCAACAGCCTAAGATTGGTTAGCTATTAGTTTTTCGCTGTCTGCATCGCAGTGCTGCTGAATCACTGCATAACATTCTTCTACAGAAGCTCTTTGTTCCATTGCCTCAATTAAAGCTTGGTATGATTTTTGATGTCTAGTCAAAAGGTTGGTTGCCTGTAGTTGCGCCCAACGCTCTTTTTGGGGATAACCTATTTCTGGTAATCCCGCCATCATCAAAGCCTGTTTTAGCTGTTGTCGATCTTCTGCACCACCTTGAGCATTGCCATAGGCGATTTTTTCGGCTGCTATTCCTGCCATCCAGACTGTACATAAACGTTCCAAGGTTAAACGCATTTTTTCAAATTCAAATGGTTTGGCGGTTAAGCTTTCTGTATTAAAGCTGACCCCGCCTCTACCTAGCTGACCCTGTTTTAAAACTTCCCAAGCGGTTAGCGTATAGCCAGTGATGGGTATCCCTAAAAAGTAAGCAGTCAAAAAATGTCCTGCCTCATGGCAAATAATCCGCTGGCGTTGTTCGGCGGTTGCAAGCAAGTCCAAGAGTAAGGAAACTCCCCTACTATTCCAGCTTAAAGTATCTACTGTAGCTAAACTCAAAATACCAAAGGTAACCGCAGCAGGAACAACGGGGGGAATATGAAAAATTGGTCCCAATAACGATGTCATGGTCATCAGAAAAATGGCGATCGCAATCAAATTTAAGGCAGTCTGGGGCATTATTAATATATGTATCTTAAGATTTAGATTTAATAAGTATATTGATTTTAGCTAACAGATATAAAAGAGTTGGCAATTTCAACAAATTTGTACAGTTGGCTCAAAGGTTAAGAGCTTAAAGCTACCTTAACCGTATAATTGAGCGAGGAAGTACGCTGAATTCATTTCAGCAAGTGCAACAGATGCGGGCAAGCCCTTTCTCGCTTGTCTTAACCTGAAAGTAGCGTTAATTACAATCTACCAACGCCGTTACTTACCTTGATTAGATTGAGGCACTGGCTCTGTATTTGGAGTAGGATTTGGAGTTGATTCTGACTGGGGAACAGGTTTAGTTTTTGTAGTTTGGTTAACAGGAGTTGGTTTAGGAGTGTTCACCTTGGGGGGCGGTATAACAAAGAATGCCCCTGCTGCCACTGCCAAGCTGGTAAAGCCCAGCACTACAGGAGTTAACCTTTGTGCTAAGGGTTGTTCTGGCTGACGATAACGTTTACCCAAAGACTGTAGTTCTAGACTCATATCTGGCAAGGCAGTCCGATCTGCATAAAATTGATCGATCGCATCTACCAAATCAAATAATTCTACTGTAGTTAAATTAATTTCTGTCTTGGTTTCTTCTCCTCCTGGTTCTGGCTCATAGATTAAACGATGGCAATGCTGCTCGGCAACTTGTTCAATCGATATTCGGGGATATTCGTCCTTTTCCTTATGGGGCTGAGACAGTCCACTTAAAAAGCCTTGAGCGTATTTGCTGACAGCCTTAGACAAGTTGGCTAAGAAAACTCTACCCCCACTCAACTGTTGATTGGAATTAAGAAAGTTACATTCGGCATTAATTAAAATAGACATAGGAGACTTTCCATCCAAGATATCAACGCTCTGGGGATCGGCACTTTCTATGCCTTCTAAAACTAAATTGCAGTTGGGTAAGCTGTACTGTCGTTTAGTGTTCATGCCACTTCTCCATCAAATAAACTAAACCAAACTCGCTCTAGCCCTCTTGTTCCCGTGCAAAACAGCAGCTTGTTTAATAGGGATAAAGCTAGTTCATTTAACTGTTCTTCCGAGGCAATGTATGCAGACACTTTGGCACGGCGGGAGTTCATGCGACTGCGAAAATGGGCGCGGAATCTTTCTAAATACTCTGAAAGACGAAAATGATTATCAATTGGCAGGTTTTTAACTCGCATTTGCTGTTCGGCTACTAATAGTTGTCTAATAATTACCATTAGATCTTTAGCTCGATAACCGGCAATAATTACCAATGCCTTAGCCTGTTCCGAGCTTAAATAATCTCTAGTATAAGAACGTCTCCAGGGGTTGCTACAGCGCAAACGCCAGAGGTTAACGCGATTTTTAACAATTTTATCTATGCCCAACTGTCTTGCGATCGCCAGCATCTGTTCTGAGGCACCCAATTCTAAAGCCTCTAGAGCAAGCAACAGTAAATCAATTTGCTGCTGGGTATGAGGAGAACAGCCCTTAGAAGGAAGAGATATGTCTGGTAAAGTATTTAAGACTGAAGCCGATTGAGCCACTGGTACGGGAAAATCGGATTCTAAACTTGCAGATTGGCTCATTATAAAATCAAATCCATATTCTTGTTATATATTATTCTCTGTCGAGGATAACAAATTAATCTCTGGTGCTATGATGCCACAGCTATTGAAAACAAAGCCTAATTTAATTTACTTTATTGAAGTTTATTTATGGAACTACAATCTCTAATCCGCGACATTCCCGATTTTCCCCAGCCAGGGATTCTTTTTCGAGACATTACTACTTTATTGAATAATCCTCAAGGCTTAAGATACACTATCGATCTGCTAACGCAAAAGTGTCGAGACGCAAATTTAGTACCAGACTACATTGTAGGCATAGAATCGCGAGGCTTTATTTTTGCCACTCCTTTAGCTTATCAATTAAATGCTGGCTTTGTCCCTGTACGCAAACCTGGAAAACTGCCTGCGTCAGTGCATTCAGTTACTTACGAACTCGAATACGGCACTGATAGTCTGGAGATTCATCAAGATGCGATCGCCCCAGGAGCAAAAGTTTTAATTGTCGATGATTTATTGGCTACGGGAGGAACAGCCAAGGCTACTAGCGAATTATTGACTCAAATAAAGGCAAAAACTATCGGCTGTGCATTTGTCATTGAGCTAACAACTTTAGGGGGCAGACAAAAGTTACCTAACATACCAATTATCAATTTAGTTGAGTATTAAAGCTAATTGATTAGGTGAGCGGTGGTTTACAATATTTCTCAGCTAAAGATACCGTAGCTTTTTAGCTTTGTTAGCGACTGCTCTGATTGGTCAGTTAGCTCATTTTAATGTCTATTTAAACCTATGCTGGGGTATAGTAATCATGAATTTTAGTAGTTTCACGATCATCAAATCCTAGAGTAACTGTACTGTTTAAGAGTTGACAAAAACCTTGTTAGAGCCACAATAGCGAGTATAGAATTATCTATATTTTTGATTCAGGAATTATTTTAAATAAGGAGTGAGGAGTGGGTAAGATAAATCAATTTATCAAAACTATAGGTATAGGCTCAGTAATATTAGTTACTAACGCAGCTATAGCTAGTGCGCAAAATATAGCCAGTCATGATTCTAGCAATTTAGTTAACAAAAATTTAACTGCCAACCAGAGAAAAAATATAGTATCTAAATCTAATAGTGAGTTACCTTCATCAGTCTTACCAGACAGAAAAAATAGCCAGCTATCTAATTCAGATGCTGTTTTCCTAGAGCTAACATCGGGAAAAGTGGCTCAATCTTCAGGTTCAACTTCAGATGCTACGGCAGATATTATTAAACCTCCACAACAACCAATTATTAATATAGATCGACTCAACCCTAGTCCTAATCCGCTTTCATTTCCTACCCAAGCAGATGAGGTAAAAGTTAATACTCAAAAACCAATTACTTTAGAACAGGCAATTGAATTATCCCTTAAAAACAATAAACAGATAGAAGAAGGCAGAATTCAAGTAGAGCGATCGCAAGCAGCAGTCAGACAAGCAAAGGCAGCACTATTCCCTACTGCTACTTTTAATACTGGATTTAGCTATGGTAACTCTGTCTTCCTTGATAGTATCAATGACCAAATAATCAATCAACAGGTAGATAATGCTCCACCAAATACAACTAGACAACAGGTAGAAGACCAACTATCTCAAGGTAGTATATCTGGTAGTAATTTTAGCAATCAAACATCTAGCTTTAATACAGATGTAAGCCTCAACTATAATATTTACGATGGCGGCAATAGAGGAGCTTCTATTCGTGCAGCCGAAAAACAACTACGTAGCACGGGGTTAAATTTAGAAGTAATTGTCGAACAGGCTCGTTTTGAAACCGCTAGAGACTATTATAGTCTGCAAAACTCTGACGCTCAGGTAAAGATCGAAGAGGCTGCTGTGGCAGATGCCCGACAAACTCTCAGGGATGCCAGATTGCTAGAAAAAGCGGGTTTAGGCACCAGATTTGACGTATTGCGGGCAGAAGTAGAATTGGCACAGGCACAACAAAGGCTAACCACGGCTCAAGCAAATCAAAATATTGCTCGCAGACAGCTAGCAGAAACCCTCAGTGTTTCCCATAGTACTGGTCTGGCCACGGCAGATCCCATCGCCGAAGCTGGAACTTGGAAGCTTTCTCTGCCCGAATCAATTGTTCAAGCATTTAAAAACCGTGCCGAATTAGAGCAATTATTGTTACAGAGAGAAATCAGTGCTGAACAACGTACGATTGCTTTATCTCAAATCAGACCAACAGTCGGAGCAACTGCTCAATATCAACTAAGAGATGACTTTGAGGATAATTTTGATCCTAGCGATGACTATGCCGTGGGTTTAAACATACGGTGGCTATTCTTTGATGGTGGTGCTGCTCGTGCTAGCGCACAACAGTCAGAAAAAGATATTGAAATTGCCCAAACTCAGTTTGCCGATCAGCGCAATCTGATTCGTTTTGCCGTAGAACAAGCTTATTTTGGTCTACAGTCTAACCAGAGAAATATAAGTACAGCTACTAAACAGGTACAATTGGCAGAAGAAAGTTTGCGCCTGGCTAGATTACGTTTTCAGGCAGGAGTTGGTACTCAAACAGACGTAATTGATGCTCAAACCCAGTTAACTAGCTCTCGTGGCGATTTGCTTTCTTCAATTATTGACTATAACCAGTCTTACGCTCAGTTACAAAGAGGAGTTTCTAACACTCCTGACGATGGTTTACAAGATTTGCCATAATAACTTTCTTTAGTTCGTTAAATTGCATGAACCTTAGCAAAAGCAAGGGCTTGTTTAATGATTATTTCCAACCAAGCTCAGATTGGACATGGTTATGTTTTAGTCTTAGTGTTTTTGTTTTACCGCTTTTTCCTGTGCTGGGAACAGTGGGACTATTAATAGTAATATTCAAGTCTGGACAGAAGAACTTACGTGAAATCATAGCCAATCACCATAACCAAGGCCTGGCTATATTGTCTATTTTATTTATTATCAGTTCGGCTTTGGCAGAACAACCCCAGGAAGCTTGGCTAGGGCTAGCTAATTTTCTGCCATTTTTTTTACTGTTTGCAGCTTTAAAACCTTTAATCAGGCATCCCGTTCAGTTAAAGCAGCTATCTTGGTTGTTAATTCTTCCTTCTTTACCAACAGTTGTCTTAGGCTTTGGTCAGCTATTTGCTGGTTGGCATACTCCTCCTTTAGTCAAGTCCATTTTAGGTTGGAAGTTAGTTGCCCAAGGGGTGCCAACAGGAAGGATGTCAGCAGTATTTAACTACACTAATTTTCTGGCTATTTATCTGGCGATCGCCTTTAGTTTAGCTTTAGGATTATGGTTAGATACTTGGCAAGCTGGGCGGAAAAATTCAGCTAGTAAACAGCCTCAGATATTATTATTGCTTGCCTTGATTTTGTTAGCAGATATTAGCGGGTTAATTCTTACTAGTTCTCGCAACGCTTGGGGAATTGCTGTAATTAGCTTTATGGCTTATGCCGTATATATGGGTTGGCGTTGGCTAATATATGGCGTAAGTGGTGCTGCTACCGCAATTCTTTGGGCATCTTTTGCCCCCAACTTAGGCGGCACTCAATTAAGAAATGTTGTTCCTAGCTTTTTTTGGGCAAGACTATCAGATCGAGATTATGAACGCCCCGTAGAAACTCTACGCATTACCCTATGGGAATTCTGCTGGGATCTAATCAAACAACGCCCTTTATTTGGTTGGGGTTTGAGAAACTTTACTCCTCTTTACGAAGCCAAAACAAATTTTTGGTTTGGACATCCCCACAATTTATTTTTAATGCTCGGTGCAGAGACAGGAATTGTCTCAGTTTTACTTCTTGTCTGTATTGTTGGCTCAATTATAGTTGAGGGAGGAAAACTTCTCCTCAATTGGTCTACAGATGGTTCAAGGCTGATCTTTTTTAGTTACCTGGTCGCTTTTACCTGCTGCATTCTTTTTAATCTTTTTGATGTGACTATTTTCGATTTACGAGTAAATACTATTGGCTGGATACTTCTTTCTGCTATTAGTGGTGTAGTGGCAAAACAATCAGTAAAAGCATAGTTTAATAAATTATACGCCCCCAATACTATACTGTTTTAGCCATCAACTTCTTTTGGAGATCATAATAAATAGATGGTGAAGCAATTGATTCATTCATTGTTCATTGAAAATGGAAATACTGATTGTTGAAGATAAAAAAGAAATTGCCCAACTAATCGAACAAACTTTGACAAGGGAAAGTTTTGCCTGTCGGGTTGCTCATGATGGGTTAACTGCATTAGAGATCTTTAAGCAGCAGCAGCCAGATTTAGTAATTCTCGATCTGATGCTTCCTGGTTTAGATGGACTGGAGGTATGCACCCGCATTCGTCAGCAGCCATATAACAAAGATCCCTATATCCTAATGCTCACCGCTAGAGGAGAAGAAATAGACCGAGTAATAGGGCTTTCTACTGGGGCAGATGATTATTTAGTTAAGCCATTTAGCCCTAGAGAATTGGTTGCTAGAGTTCGGGCCTTGTTAAGGCGTAGTTTGCGTCATGATGTACAAGAAACATCTCAAATATATCGCACCAAACATTTTTCTGTCGATCTAGATCAGCATTTAGCGACAAGACAATTAAACGCTCAAACTCCTGATGAATTAGACCTAACGACCCTAGAGTTTAATTTATTAGCAACCTTTTTAAGTTATCCTGGTCGAGTTTGGAGTCGTACCCAACTAATCGACAAACTTTGGGGCAACGACTTTTTTGGCGATGAAAGAGTTGTTGATACCCATATCAGAAGACTGCGTAAAAAAATTGAGCCAGATTCAGCCAATCCTACATTTGTCAAAACAGTGGTAGGAGTTGGCTATAAGTTTGAAGATGATGTGCGACCTGTTTAGTATAAATATACTAACTATTAGTACGGGGATTACTAACATACGCCGTGTGCAACTCTGATATTAACCCTCTTCTGTCAAGTAAGCATATCTTCGCCACAATCATTACATCATTTTCTAGCTAATTCTCCTTGGTCAGTAGAGGAACTAAAAGACAGAAGACTAACGATAACTCTTGAAGCATTGAAAGCCCAAAAAATCATAGTAGTAATTGATGAAAC
>JBBSPC010000081.1:0-22099 GCA_038259125.1 Chroococcales cyanobacterium
GTCATCTACAAGGACAAAAACTATGACTAATAGGCTTTCAAAGTCTATGCTATTCATGAGGAAAGATATTTAGATGGACAGCTTGATAACTTTCATCTTCTGTCTTTTCCTCCTTTTTTCCTAATTCACACTAGGCGTCTTGTATCTATTAATAAACTATTTAACTCCGATTTTGCTGACGGGTTATCTGGTAAATGACTATTAACTGTTTGATTTTAGTTAATTTTTTTATGTGCTGGCTGAAGAATTATAATTTAAGCTACCACAAGACTATCAAACCGATCGCAATATTATTATGACTTCGGCATTATTAAGCGATTATTTCCAACTTCAACTTGAAGCTAGCGATCGCGAAGAGAGATTTATAACTTCTGGCGTTAGCTGGAATGCTTATAAATCACTTTTAGCACTATTAGGCGATCGCTCTAGCTATCGCGTAGCTTACTTGTTAGGAACTTTAGAAATTATGTCTCCTAGTCGTAGTCATGAACTAGATAAAAAAGCGATCGCTAGATTGTTAGAAGCTTACCTAGAAGAGAATCGTATTCGTTTTTGGGGATTGGGTTCAACTACTTTTCGTAGCGAAAATAAGCAAGCGGGAAAAGAGCCAGACGATTGTTATTGTATTAGAACTGATAAAGACATTCCCGATCTAGCTATCGAAGTTGTCTATACAAGCGGTGGAGTAGACACTTTAGATATTTATAAACGCCTAGGTGTAGAAGAAGTTTGGTTTTGGCAGAATCAACAATTTAAAGTTTACTGCCTACAAAACAATAGCTATCAACAGCAACAACAAAGCAAATTATTACCAGGTTTAGATTTGGCTTTGTTGGCACAATATGTAATCGTTAACGATCCTCTCGAAGCAATTATCGAGTGGCGCAAGCAAATCCGAGTCGATTAATATTTTTGATAGTAGCAAAGGGTGCTGACTCTTCAATATAAGTGCGATCGCAAAGCTAACAAAAGCGATCGTACTTATCGCCGTTATTAATTTGGATTAAGCTACTGCTCATTACACGAGGGGGAAAACTAAGATGGGAATTGACTATGCTTTGGCTTGTGGAGATTGTTTAGAGTTTATCGCTCTTCATAAGTGGTCTATTCTCGAATATTATTCGTTACCATCTCAAAAGATGCCTAGCCTGTCTAACCAATTCATTGTGACCGTTTCTGCTGAACAACTTGTTAAAAGTTTAGATAATTTCACCCCATCTCAGCCCTACATTAAGAAATTGCTACCTGTTGTAAATAGTTTTATAACTTCTCATAGAACACATTTTTTGTTTTTTACCTGCGATACTGGTGAACGTCCGTGGGATTTTGGCGAACCTCGATATTTGGAATGGAAAGAAATTCAGGCTGAGTGCAGCTATAGCGGTCAAATTTTGCCCAGAAACCTAATAGAAGACTTTGGTTTTCGTCGTTGGGAAGAAGTTTTAAAATATTACTCTGAACAGGACTCTTGGTTTTTGTGCGAGCAAACGAGAGAGTGGCGAGAAGCATTAAAGCAAGCCTTTGAGGAACAAGTAGCAGCTATCTAAAGTTTCATTTCTCCAATTCAGACTACCTATTCAGTGGTCAAAATAAACGGCGATCGCACTTTGGGCAAAATTTATCAGTCTGCTAATCTCTAAAGTAACAATTCAAAATATTGCGATCGCTTTTTTGCCAGAAAAAAGAGTAGGCTGAATTATCACCTACTCTATAGTTAAATTTGTTGCAACTACTAATTGCTAACTAACTTTTAACAGTTTCCTTTTCTGCTTCTTGTGCCAAGAATTTTTCTAATTCTGTGATCGCATCTGCATCCACTTTAGTTTGCATCGGACAGAATTTGGGACCACACATAGAACAGAATTCAGCAGTTTTATAAATATCTGCGGGTAAAGTTTCGTCATGATATTCTTTAGCTCTTTCTGGGTCGAGAGATAGTTCAAACTGTTTCTCCCAATCAAAGTTATAGCGTGCATTAGAAAGCTGATCGTCTCGATCTCTCGCACCTGGGCGGTGACGAGCAATATCGGCTGCATGAGCCGCAATTTTATAGGCAATTAAGCCATTACGCACGTCTTCAGCATTAGGTAAGCCTAAATGTTCTTTAGGAGTAACATAGCAAAGCATGGCAGTTCCATACCAGCCAGCCATTGCTGCACCGATCGCACTAGTGATATGGTCGTAACCAGGAGCAATATCAGTTACTAATGGTCCTAAAACATAGAAAGGTGCTTCGCTACATTCTTCCATTTGTTTTTTGACGTTAAATTCAATTTGATCCATTGGTACATGACCAGGACCTTCTACCATTACCTGAACATCATGTTCCCAAGCACGACGAGTTAACTGTCCCAGAGTTTTTAATTCTGCTAACTGAGCCTCATCACTAGCGTCATGGGTACAACCAGGACGTAAAGAATCTCCCAAGCTAAAGGAAACATCATATCTTTTAAAGATTTCAATGATGTCGTCAAAATGAGTATACAGAGGATTTTGCTTGTGATGATGCAGCATCCAGCGCGCAATAATTCCACCGCCACGTGAGACAATGCCTGTCAGACGGTTTTTAACCAAAGGCAGATGTTCAATCAAAATGCCTGCATGGATAGTCATATAATCTACGCCTTGTTGGGCGTGTTTTTCGATGATCTGCAAAAAGTCATCAGCACAAAGCTTTTCAATATCTCCATGTACGCTTTCCAGTGCCTGATAAATTGGCACTGTACCAATGGGAATGGGCGAGGCATTAATTATCGCCGTACGAATTTTATCTAGATTACCGCCTCCTGTGGATAAGTCCATCAGGGTGTCTGCGCCATATTTAACAGCCAAATTGAGCTTGGCGACTTCTTCATTGATGTCAGAAGAATTAGGCGAAGCACCAATATTAGCATTAACTTTACAGCTAGAAGCAATACCAATACACATTGGCTCTAAATTAGCGTGATTAATGTTGGCAGGAATAATCATTCTGCCTCTGGCAACTTCATCGCGAATTAAATCTACTGGTAAACGTTCTCTGGTGGCTACATAATGCATCTCTTCGGTGATGATTCCTTGACGCGCATAATGCATCTGAGATACATTGCCCTGTCCTCGTCGCTTGGCAATCCATTCCGTTCTCATATTTTTTTTCCTTAATAAACAGCTTCCCTCCGCTGGTGCTAACCAGTCTCAGGTTCTTAGGGTATATCTCAGCCTTACCTTATCAGGCACCCCTAGCTATAATGAAAATATATCATTTTTTCTGATTATAATTTCTCCAGATACTGATAAATTAATTATTTCTTTATCCAAACTATTGTTTCTCTGACTTACGCATTGACAGAATGATGAGATAATGTTGCGTATTCTTCAGTACTTAGACTGCTGGAAAACGATATATCCTCAGCTCATTATTTTCAAAATAAACTTCGCTCTTTGGGTGTTTTTGGCGATATGCTTCGCACATTTGCAACGCTTCAAACTCTAAACTTGCTCGTCCTGAAGCGGAGCGATAATAACCGTAGGTGCGATCGCCTAAAATTGAATTAGGCAGGGTAGATAGTTGCTCGCCAAAGGTAATAAAGGGAATTTTTTCGACAAATACAAAAAGATCTGTTTCGCCTACGGGAAAATTAAATTCTAGCTTACTAGCTTGCTCTGCATATTTTTCGACAAATAAAGCTAAGTCTTCATACCAGCCAGAGCCATATATTTCTGCTAGTTGTTCTACTGGTGCAGCCAGAGTCCAGCTATTGCGAGGCAAAAGCTCTTTAATCTCTAGGGTCTTACGAGCCGTAATCTCGTATTCTACATAGGTCAGTTTAGGTGCTAACGGCAGCAGAAAGTTAAAAGCTAAAGCCAAAAATAACGCTAGACAAAAAGTTTCTGCCCATTTTGCTGATAATAATTTGCCAGCCTCAGCGATTTGGTTGAATAACAGTCCTGTCAACAAACTAAGGGCAACAGGTAGAGTCAGAAGAAAACCTTGAGTCCACAAAAGCTCTCCCTGAGCTAGAACAGCAAAAAAAGCTAAAATAATCCAAGTCGAGGTAATTGCTACTAATGCCACTTTTTTGCCACCGAGCAAGCCGATAGGCGCGATCGCCATTAAGATTAATAATGGTGGGGTGGACATTCCGATTAAGATAATGCTACAGACAAAATTAATCTTAAAAACAGTAGTTTTTCGCTGCTGCTGGTCGGCATTAAAACAATATCCCAAACCCAGTAGAACAAAGATTACACCTAGTTCTAATTTATTACCTGTCCACTGTCTAACTAGAGAGCTATTTAAACTATCTATAATTTTCATTAGCCATGCAGATGATTCTGGATTAACTACTTGTTTCCAGGTAAATAAATATGCTCCTAAAGCAAACATACTCGCCAAAGCTGAATAAGCATTATCAGTTAAAACACACACTAAATAGCCAACGCCTAAAATTATAATTAATCCTAAAATTGGACTGAGAAAACGAATAACCTGCATTGCATCTATTGAACCAAGCAAAGATAGCATTGCTGCTAAAGCAGGAAATACAGGTAAATAATTGGTTTCTGGATATTGTCCTGTTAAGATTTGCTGAGTTAATAATAAATCGCCATAGCTTTCTGGACGGCTAAAGCGTAGTTCTAATAAAGGATGTTCCCATCTAAGCAGTAGGACAAATCCCAAAACTATAGTTGATATTGCTATAAATCCTATTCCTTGCTTAATTATTAAATTTGCTAGGTAGTCAGTAAATTGCTGTTTTGACTGCTGATAATTATCATAGATGGCTTTAATTAAATATTTAAAAGATAATCCTTGATCGAGAATATCTATTAAATTAAATACTTTATCTTGAGCTGTTTGCTGACAGCCTTTTAGCTGCCAATTGTATCTTTCTAAGTAATTAATCATTAAATAGACAATATATAGTAAAGCCAAAGTTAGCCAATTTAATAAATGTAAATAGCTTAGGCATAAAACTCCTGCGATCGCCATCAAGGATGTGCGTAAATAAAAACCTACTATCTGGAAATTTGTCTGTTTTGTGGCAGCAATATGAGAGCTTTTTAAGGGTAGCCAGACAAATAAAGTTACAAAAACTCCTGTAATCCAAAAAGTATTTATTAAATCAATAATTAGAGTTTGTTTGATTAACGGCATCATATCTATAAGCTATTGGCTCAAAATTTATTGAACATTATTATTCTTCCAATATACAAAACAATTATTATGATTTTGCTGTGATTTGTTATTAGTTATGATTTTTTTGACCAGGCTTTTAATCAATCTTTAAAAACTAAAAACTTTGCGATTATTTTATAAAAACTTCACTAACACTTCACCTGTTTTCTTAGCAATACGGACATAATAAAAAAACTAAGTAAAACTGACTAAGAGAATTTAATGAGTAAAAAAATTTTGGTTACAGGTGGAGCAGGATATATTGGCTCTCACACAGTACGTCAGCTAGGTGATGCTGGATATGAAGTAATTGTCTACGATAATCTATCTACTGGGTCAGCCAAAGCTTTACTTAACGGCAGTTTATATATCGGCGATTTGGCAGATAATTTAGCTTTAGAAATGGCATTTGCTCAACATAATTTTGAGGCGGTACTACATTTTGCTGCCAGTATTTCTGTCCCCGAATCTGTTGCTAATCCTTTAGACTATTACACTAACAATACTCGCAATACTTTAAATTTACTCCGTTGCTGTCAAAAGTTTGGAGTCAATAAATTTGTTTTTTCTAGTACGGCTGCTGTTTACGGAGAGCCTAGGGAAAATCCCGTAAGTGAAGCTTGTCCTACTAACCCAATCAATCCTTATGGTTGGTCAAAATTAATGAGTGAATGTATGATTCGCGACTATGGATTTAGTTCTGATTTTAAATACGTGATTTTACGCTACTTCAATGTAGCTGGTGCAGATCTGGTAGGTAGAATTGGTCAATCTTCTCCTAAAGCCAGCCACTTAATGAGAGTTGCTTGTGATGCAGCCTTGGGTAATATTCCTGCGGTGGGTATATTTGGTACAGACTTCGATACTCCTGATGGTACAGGAATCCGCGATTATATCCACGTGGAAGATTTAGCAGCGGCACATATAGATGCGTTGGGCTATCTAGCCAACGGTGGAGAAAGCGAAATACTCAACTGTGGCTATGGTCAAGGTTATAGTGTCACAGAAGTGCTTAACAAGCTCCAAGAAATTACGGGTGTAGACTTCCCTATAGTTAAATTTCCTAGACGAGCGGGAGATCCTGCCTGTGTCATTTCTCAAGGCGATCGCATTCGTCAAGTCCTAGGTTGGCAGCCTAAATACAACGACTTAGAAATTATTTTAAGCACTGCCTATGCTTGGGAGAAAAAGAAGCTCGTTAAGCCTCTAGCTCTAGCCTTCTAAGAATTTATTAATAAACAACATAACTTATTTTACTAATTTTTATTCAACCTTAATTAAAACAATGGCAAATCTTACTTTTGGCAATATTACTCTTGATGGCAATCTCTCTGACTGGAGCGTTAACGACAGACTAGATTTTCTTCTAGGTACAGGTCAAGCAGGGTATGAAGTATATGGCAAGCTAGTAGGAGATAACTATCTTTTTGCGCTCAAATCCGATAGTATGGCGATCGGTGCAGGTACTACGGTTTGGCTCAATACCGATAGAAACGTCAACACTGGCTATCAGGTATTTGGCAATACAGTCGGCGCGGAATATAACGTCAACTTCTTCACTGACAATCAGCCTTATCTTTATACTGGTGCAGCAGGACAAAACTTTGTTGGTGGAGCTTTAAATCATGCCTATAATATTACGCGGCAAATCATTGAATTCGCTGTTCCAGTGTCTCAGGTAGGCAATTTAGCTCAATCGCTTGATGTTGTTATTGATGTTAATAACCAGGTATTTTTACCAGGAAACTACGGCGCACAAAACTACACTATTTTGGCTGACAAAAATCTGCCTACTAGAACAAACACTAGCAAAAAAGTAGGTATTGTTTTCTCTCAAACTACTGCCGATCAATTCTTTGGACTACCTGATGTTGCCACTAACCAAACGGCATATTCTCAGCTTTTCATGTCTGTTCAACAAGAAGTTATGATGTCGGGAGTTCCTTTCGACTTACTAACAGAAGCTGACTTGAAGGACATCAACAAACTGGTAAACTACGACAGTCTAATCTTCCCTAGCATTCGCAACGTTAAGCAAGCTGACGTGCAGCAAATTCAAGATACATTAACTGACGCTGTATACAAATATAAAATTGGGATCGTTGCTGCTGGAGATTTTATCACCAATAGCGAAACTGGCGGTCTGCTAGCAGGAGATCCTTATGCTCGCATGAAAACCCTGCTTGGTTTACAGCCTAAAGCTTTTGGTAGTGGAAGTGTATCTTTAACCGCCCAAGATGTAACTCAGCCTGTTGTGAAAGGTTACAACGCGGGAGAAGTAATTCGCAATTACCAGAACCCCCTTGGCTACGCTGCCTATGAAGCCTATGCCAATGGCACAACCAGCACTTTAGTTAACCAGACTGTTAATGGTCAGACTTATAACGCCGTAGTTGCCACCGAAACAGGCGGTCGTAACGTCCATTTCGCCACTGCTAGTTACTTAGGAGATAATAACCTTGCTTGGGAAGCAGTGCGCTGGTCTGTCTTTGATAATCAACCCAGTGTCACCCTCAGCATGACTCGTAACGAATCTTTGTTTTTGTCTCGCACCGACATGGATCAATCTCAAGAATTTGATAATGTTCGCCCCACTAACGTAACATCTGGAATTTACGACCAACTTTTACCTATTTTAGAGCAGTGGAAGACTGACTTTAATTTTGTGGGTTCATACTATATCAACGTTGGTAACAGTCCCCAAACTGAACAATATACCGATTGGACTATTTCTAAACCATATTACGATAAGTTATTAGCAGCGGGTAATGAGATTGGAACTCATTCCTATACTCATTTGGAAGATTATGCAGGCTACAGTCCAGCTAATAATACTAATTTTGCCACTCCTGCCCAGCTAGAGTTTGAATTTAACCAATCTAAACAAGTCATTGAACAACAGTTAGGAATTAAGATATCTGGTGCTGCTGTTCCTGGTGCGCCCGAACAACTACCAACTTCTTTAGAAATCGCTCAATACTTTGACTACATCTCTGGTGGTGCTACCGCTGTTGGTGCGGGATATCCTAGTGCAGTTGGTTTCTTAAAGCCTGGTCAAGAGTCAGTTTATTTTGCCCCTAACTTATGGTTTGACTTCACCCTAATTGAGTTTGGTATTCCTGTTCCTGATGGTAATGGAGGCTTTGTTCCTCAACCCCTTACAGCAGCAGAAGCTCAGACTGAATGGATCAGACAATACAATGAAGTCACTAGTCATAGCAATAAGCCCATTGTAGTTATGCCTTGGCATGATTATGGTCCTACCAACTTTGGCAATAACGGATATACCAAAGATTTATATACTTCTGTAATTCGAGAAGCCTACAATAGTGGAGCAGAATTTGCTACCCTCGCAGATGCTAGTCAGCGCATTAAAGCTTTTGAGCAGTCGCAACTTTTTGTGGAAACTTCTGGCAACACAATTACTGCTGAAGTAAAAGCATCTAATGTAGGTAATTTTGGTCTCGATCTTACTGGTAATGGAGTCATTCAGAGCGTTAACAACTGGTACGCTTACGATAATAATACTGTTTTCTTACCTTCTAATGGTGGCAAGTTTACGATTAACGTGGGAACTACTCAAGACAAGGTAACCCGCATCTCTGAACTACCTCAACGTGCCAAATTAGAGGCTCTTAATGGTAATGGTACAAACTTAGACTATACCTTCTTCGGTGAAGGGAAAGTGACCGTAGAAGTGGCTAATCCAGGTCTAGTCAGCATTATTGGCGCGGATACCTTCAATATTAGCGGTAGCACTGTAAAAATGGCTTTTAATACTATTAGTCAACATAATGCCCGCATTTTAGCTGCTACTACTGGTAACGATGTAATTGTCGGCTCGGCAGGACAAGATCTCTTAGTTGGTGGTTTAGGGAGCGATCGCCTTAATGGTGGTGCGGGTAACGACATACTAATTGGCGTTGACCCTACTAGCAAGAAACCAGGAGGTTTACAGGTGGATCATCTTCTGGGAGGTGCTGGTCAAGATACTTTTGTCTTAGGTGATGCCAAAACAGCCTACTATAACTTCGGTGTTACCAATAATGTTTTAGATGTTGCCATAATTGAGGATTTCAAGAAGAGCGAAGATAAAATTCAGCTTCACGGTAATTCTAAAGGCTATTTCCTCAGAAGATTTAATCATGGAGTATCTCTTGGTGCGGGGGAACTGTTTGGAGCTAGTACAGGTATTTTTACTGCTAACAGAGAAATAATTGGTCTAGTTATGGGTAATGAAGCTCTCAATCTTAATAGCAGCAGCTTTAAATATGTGTAAACAACGTCGAGGATTTCACTACTAAAGCTATTCGTAGCTATTAGCTATTAGACAAATAATTATTTAAGAAGGGTAAGTATAACTACTTGCCTTTTTTTGGCGACTACATAGCAATTAAGCTCAAATTGCCAATTGACTATTGGCTAAATACTTCTTCTAAATTTTATACAAACTTTACTTATACTTCACCTGTTTATCCGTTTTGTTAGACATACTTGGGTAAAAGCACTGAAGTAAATCTTACCAAGATAGAAACTGGGAGATTAGTACACGCCATTCTTTTCAATTTTAAAAAACTTTTTAAACATTAATACTTTTATATTCCACTCATTATTTAGTACTTTATCCAATGATTAAGTCTTATCTGTTAAACCAAACTTTTAATCTTCAGTCTCTAAGACAATCTCAAGTTCTAGGTAGCGTTATTAAAAATACTGCATCTTTATCAACAACCTCTTTATTTGGTACTGATGGCATTCGCGGATGCGTAGGAGTAAATAAACTATTGAACTCTTCTCTAGCTTTGCAGGTTGGCTTTTGGGCAGGACAAGTATTACGAGCAAACAGTATGCAACTCGCTCCCGTTATTCTTGGTCAAGATTCCAGAAATTCTAGCGATATGCTATCTACAGCATTGTCTGAGGGCTTAACTGCTGCGGGGGTAGAAGTTTGGAATTTAGGTTTATGTCCTACTCCTGCTGTGGCACACCTTACTAGCATTAGTGGAGCGATGGCAGGAATCATGATTTCTGCTAGTCATAATCCTCCCGAAGACAATGGCATAAAGTTCTTTGGAGCTGAGGGGACTAAGCTTTCTACTTTAGTTCAGGCACAAATTGAGGCAAGAATTAGAGGTAGATGGGAAGGAAATGACATCGTAGTTTCTAACTCCCAATTTTTGGGTAAACAGTACTATCGACCAGAATTAGTAACTCAATACATTAAATCAGTGCGTAAACCTTTTGAGTCTAAAATCAATTTGCACCAAATGCGAATTGTCTTAGATCTAGCTTGGGGTGCTGCGGTCAATACTGCTCCAGAAATATTTCAAGCTATGGGTGCAGAGGTAATTACGCTTCATGATATTCCTGATGGCGATCGCATTAACGTTAACTGCGGTTCAACTCATCTGGCTAAATTGCAACAGGCTGTTAAAGAACATCAAGCCGATCTGGGATTTGCCTTTGATGGTGATGCTGACCGAGTTATGGCGGTAGATTCTCAAGGTCAAGTAGTAGATGGCGACTATATCCTCTATTTTTGGGGTCAAGCATTACGTCAACAGCAGATGTTGCCTAACGACACCATTGTTTCTACGGTGATGGCAAATTTAGGATTTGAGAACGCCTGGGTCAAATCGCGAGGCAGACTAATTAGAACTCCTGTAGGCGATCGGCACGTCCATTCAAAAATGGGTGAACTGGGCGCAACCTTGGGAGGAGAACAGTCTGGTCATATACTATGCCCTCACTATGCTGTTTCTGGAGATGGTGTTTTGACCGCATTGCACCTATCAACTTTAGTTAAACAATCAGGCACGTCTCTGACTCAAATGCTGGCTCAAAGCTTTCAGACTTATCCTCAGCTACTGAAAAATGTCCGAGTTAAAGATCCCGAACGCCGTCTGAATTGGCAAGAATGCGAGCCTTTACAAAAAGCGATCGCCGAAGCAGAGACAGCAATGGGCAACGAAGGAAGAATCCTCGTGCGTCCTTCTGGTACAGAGCCTTTAATTCGCGTCATGGTCGAGGCGATCAACATGGACTTAGCTCAACACTGGTCTGATGTTTTGGTTGACTGTACAGAAAAACACCTTGCAGTTTTACAGTAGAGTTGTTCGCCCCTACTGTAATTATCGCCACGTCTTTACATTTATGCAAACCAACGACACCTTAATGCCACCAATAGGACTGCCAAAGAGAAAAATTAAGTATTTTCTTGCCACACTTAGTGACGAATTTGCAGAAATTGCCACTTGTTATTTTAAATGGTTAACTCCAGGATTATCAGTTAAACGCTGGTTAGTAGTTAATATCATCGGCATTTTGCTGACTAATATAGGGTTGGCAAGTTTTCTCCCACTAAATTTAGTTATTAGTTTAATTACTTTTATCGGTGGTCTTTCAACCATAATTACCAATCTTGTTCCTAGCTATGTGTGCAGTCTCTTAATTACTCTTCTAGGTTTATGCTTGGTTTTCTTTGGGCAAAACCGTGTAATTAAATCTATTACTGAAGTTATCAAGCCCCAGGGAAACCAAAGATTAGTTGATATTTTACTATCCCGTCGCCGTTTGCACCGAGGCGCAAAGATCGTAGCTATCGGCGGAGGCACAGGTCTCTCTAGCCTGTTAAGAGGTCTAAAACATTACACTAATAACCTTACCGCAATTGTGACCGTTGCTGATGATGGCGGATCTTCTGGACGGTTAAGGGAAGAATTTGGGGTATTGCCTCCTGGAGATATACGCAACTGTATAGCAGCTTTAGCTAAGGAAGAAAGCTTGTTAACCGAATTGTTTCAATATCGCTTTGCCTGTGGTGATGGTTTAAAAGGTCACAGCTTTGGTAATTTATTTCTAACTGCCATGAGTGAAATTACAGGAAATTTAGAAAAAGCGATCGCAGCTAGCTCAAAAGTTTTGGCTATTCAAGGGCAAGTTTTACCAGCAACCCTCAATGATGTTCGTTTGTGGGCAGAATTAGACCAAGGACAACGGGTAGAGGGAGAATCTAATATTGCAGCAGTTAAAGGAAAAATCAATAAGATTGGCTGTATTCCTGCTAATCCTACTGCTTTACCTGCAACCATCAAGGCGATAAAATCAGCAGAGTGTATTGTTTTGGGACCAGGAAGTCTTTATACCAGCATCATTCCTAACTTATTAGTGCCAGAAATTAGAGATGCGATCGCCCTGATAAAAGTTCCTCGTCTTTATGTCTGCAATATTATGACCCAGCCTGGAGAAACTGATGATTATACTGTCTCAGAACATATTAAAGCGATCGATAAAGCCTGTGGTCAAAAACTTTTTGATGCAGTCATTGTTAATAGTCAACCTCTTTCCCCAGCAGCCTTAGCTAAATATGCTCAAGAAGGTTCTTATCCAGTAGTTGTCGATTTAGAAGAAATTGCTTTATTAGGTCGTCAGGTAATATTTGCTGATGTTTTAGACGAAGACAAACAAACTCACTGTATTCGCCACAACTCTTATAAATTAGCCAAAATACTTTCAGAGAAAAGTACAAAGCAAAAAGTGTTCATTTCTCAAAAATCTAATATCCAAAATTAGCAAAATATTAACTAGTTTTTTGTCAGCTAATACCTTCTTGATAATGTAGCTTTAAGACTATAGTTTCTTAAATTTAATACTTCATTTTTCTTTATAACTAAATAATTTATCATCCAACTTTCCTTCTTTCCAAAGTTTTCTAACGACATTAGAATCTAAGCGCGTTACTTTAAACTCTTCGGCAAGATTTTTCAAAGGAATGTTAGATTTAACTCCAACAATACTATCTACACGCACTACTTGGCGACCATTTTTTAGAGACACATTTTCTAGATTTATTTCTTTCAGGTAATGACCACATTTAGCTTGGATAATTTTTTCTCTTTCTTCTAAAGTTTTACGTTGTGCCGATATTTTTTCTAGTTCAAGACAAATAGAAATCAATTCATCATTATTTTGGATCTCGAAGTTTTCAGAATCTTCTACTAGTTCAGCATTTGCTATTTCATGCAGTATATCCAGTGTCTTCTTGCAATCTCCTTGAGCAGTATGATCTCCACCAAGTATTTCAGAGTTTTTTGTACCTTTAAATTGCTGACGAAGACGCATTATACAGAACTTTTCTTCTATAGGACTATCAAATCCATATAATGCAGCGGTTTGATCGATCATCTTTTGGTCAAAACTAGCATTATAAGCAAGCATTGTTTTGCCAGCGAGAGATTTATTTATTTCAGAAGCGCAGGTATCCCAAGTTTTCGCACTTTTTTGTTGCAAAATATCTTTAGTAAGACCATGTTCAGCGGTCGCTTCGGGTGAAATTATTCCAGTTGGCATAAAGAAATTCTCAAGTACAACCTCACCCTGCAAAGACATCACGCATATCTCAATTACTTCGGCGCGATTACCTAATCCTGATGTTTCAGTATCAACAATAATATATTTATCTGGATTAGCCAAAATTTCTTGAGCCTTCGATATGGCATGATTGCGTTGGGTTATTGTACTCAAGAGTTGCTCAGTCATAGTCTTAATTTTTCTTCTTATTTAGAACAAAGTTAGCCGATAGTATGCCTAATGTTTACATATTTTTCTAAGAAGTATTTAGCGATAATCTAATGATCAAATTAAATATCTATATAAATCATATTTAAGTTAGCTTAAATATAAACGTATATCTAGTGTTTGATTTGCCAAATTGAGGAAAATAAGTTTATTATCTTTCGCTTACTTTTAATAGTCATAAGGATATTCTCTGAAGTTATGCATAACTTTATAAAGGTTTTACTTATTCTTGATGCAATTACTTTTTTTATAAGCCACATTAGTAATGAAGAGATATTTACTTAGTTAAATACCGCAATACAATAAAATATCTAAGTATTTATCAGGTAACCAATTAAATTATTAGTCTCTTCAAAATAAATAAAATTATCAAAACAATATTAACGTTTATTTAAACATTACAGGCACTCACTAACAACTAATTACTAACAACTTTTTAAAAACCATGATCAGTATTTTAATTGTCGACGATCAAAAAAGTGTTCGCGCCAGACTTGAATACTTAGTAAATTCAGTTGCCGACTTTAAAGTAGCTGGCATTGCCAAAAATGGTTTAGAGGCAATCTCCTGTGCTGCTAGTCTACAACCAGATATTATTTTGCTGGATATGGAAATGCCACAAATCGATGGTTTGACAGCAATCAGACTTATCTCGGAAGAATCTCCTAATAGTAGAATTTTGGTACTCAGCAGCCATGACAAACCTGAGTATGTAGCCGAATCTATGACTGTTGGAGCGACGGGCTATTTATTAAAAGGAACTTGTGATCTAGAAATCGAACAGGCAATCAGATTTGTCCATAAAGGACATACTCACATGGGGGCAGGATTGTTTGCCAAAATATTGCCTATGATGCAAACTAAGGAAAAATTTTTATTGCCAATTAGGGAAGAAGCTGCTATTTCTGCTGCCAGTTCATTGGCGATTATGGATCGCCCTCAGAAAATAACTTTTTACCAAGCTAGTTTCAATACCGATACCGATACCAATATCAATGGGACAAAAAAACAAATATTAGCTTGGTTAATACTAACGTTAGGTCTGACTGCTGGTATTTACGGTATGCGTCAGTGGCTCAGACAGCCTCTTCCTGCTTTGGGTTATACAGAGCAATCTGCTACCCTAGCTAACACGAAATTTACAGGTAAATTGCAGCCTGCTAAAACTTTTAAGATAGCTGCAATCAACCCTGGTGTAGTGGAAAATATTGAAGTACAGATAGGGGAAAAGGTAGAAATTGGTCAAACTTTATTAACTCTCAAAAATTTAGCTGCGGTCGATCAAAAGAAACAGATCGTCCAAGAAAAGCAGTTAACTAAACAACAGCAACAAGAAGTACTTCAACAGCAGCAAAGTGCCAAACAAAGAATAATTGAGCTAGAGCAAAACATTGATCGCCTTAAGTATAGTTTAGTTCCCCTACGGGCTAAAATTGCTGAAGCAAACCTAGATATGTCCTTAGCAAAAAGCCAAGCGGATCAGCTTCCTGTAGGACAAAAACAGGATTCTGTACCCAGAACTAAAGCCATCTACCAACGCGCAAACGCCCGCTTCGATCGTCTTAAAAGTCTGTATAACCAAGGAGCGATCGCACAAGAACAGCTAGAACAAGCACAGGCAGATCTAGACGTGGCTAAAGTTGATTATGACATGGCGATCGCAGCATCGGTTGCTAGTTCAAAACTACAGCGCAGTCAAAAAGAACTATCTCACCTCCAAGAAAGGCTAGAGATTCAAGAACAGCAAGAGGCGATCGCCAATCTGGAAAAGCAAAAGCAAACTACTAACTTAGAATATCAGCAGGCAACAGATAAATTGGCTTTGTTAAATCAACAGGCTAAACAGCTTAATGAATATCAAGTTCCTGATGTTCGCAGGGTTGTTACCGCAACTGAAGCAGGAATTATTGCTGAGTTACCAGTTGCGGTAGGAGATCAGATCTATGCAGGTAATACTGTGGTTGGATTAGCTAAATTGGAACAGATCAGAGTTGCTGTAGCTGTCAATTCCCGCGTCATCAATGCTTTAGATGAACAGCAAGAGGCGTTAATTCAGATTGGATCGGGAGTGACGGCACAGAAATTTGCGGGTAAGATCGCGACTGTTAACCCCATACCCAACGAAAACTTGAATTACTTAGTGGAAGTGGAATTTGCCAACCCGACTCGCTCTTTAATTATTGGTCAATTAGCTCAAGTCCAATTTTTGCCTCAGATAGTTGCTGAAGGTAATTAATACCAATACTCGAAAGTAACAATAGAGGTCAGAAATAAACGGCTGCGCCATAGTTATTAGAAACTAAAGACTACCAAATTTCTTAATAGATGTTAGGCAGGATCGACAAACTCAAGTCTGATTAAGTAATAATAAACTTACAATAAAACCCCACAAATATTAATTTGGAGTTACCCGATCAATTATCTGGTTAGTAGCTGAGATTTCTGATTGGATCTCATCTATTTTATCTGGCTTGGGTAACTCGCTAATGCCTTCAATGGCATTTTGCAGTTGACCATAGCCGTCCGCTCCCTTAAGGCTTTGTTCGTAAACTTGATGTAGCTGCAAGTAAGCCTCATCTTTTTGTCTGATAATCTCAGCCTGAGATTCTAATTTAGCTGCTACTTCAGACAATTTAGCTGCACTACTGCCAATTACTAATTGAGTATTGGCTACTTTTAAGCCAACTTCAGGAGCGCGGGCAACTCGTATGCCTAGGCAGACAATAAATATAAAAGCACCTGAACAAAGCAAATTTAAGCTCAAAGGAGGTAGTCGAGCAAAATTTTTAGTAATCATGGCTTAATAAACAAATTAAATTCGTCATGCCTACGCTTGACCAATCCTGGTAAAACGCGACCACCCGCATATATCCAACGAGAAAATTGTTTAGCTGCCATTTTGCTATACCCTTCATTTAGTAATTTGAGCAAAGTACTGCTTACCAATGCACCTATACCAACGTTAAAAGCAAAGCTAACTAAAGCATCAAACTGGTTTTGAGTCAAAGAAACTTTTACAATTCTGTTTATAGCTTCTTCATAAATTCTTAAATCTTGTTGTAATAGCTCTTCTGCTTTTAAATGACTAATTATCATCCCACGATAAACACCTTTTGTATGACCATAGCCAATTGTCCAAACGTTAGCAGGACAAAGATAAGCATTTGTTCTCAAGCCTTCCCAACGCTTAATCAGATTGATTCCTGTTTGTGACGTTTTTTTTAATTGACTCATCGCATCAAGCCTCTGTTAATATTGGTTCTTGGTATTCCCAGACCTGTAGCCTCACGTCAGCAAAATAAGTAGGTGGAAAATATCTTAATCTGTAGCTATTAGATAACAAATTTACGTTTAAGATCGAAACATTATTAATTAACAATTTATTGCTACGATAAAAACCTTTACTGTTATTAATATATCCAAAGCAAGCTAAAGGGTATTCTTGACAAATGTAACCACCAAAACGCCAGCTATCATAAGAATTTTCTACAGAAATACCTATAGCAATCAATTGAGAACTATAGGTATTTCCCGTATCAAAAGAAGGAATAAAGATTCGTTCGTCACGACTCTTAACCGCCTTTTTATAAAGCGTGGTTCGCAAACGCCAATTACTAGATATTAAATAGTTGTTCGTAATGCTAACCCTTTAGACTTAAGTACAGGATAAGATTTTCCTGTATTAGCCTCAACTATTTTTAACGCATTAAGAGATTTGCCGTTACCCGTTTCAAAATAAGCCAATACTTTTTCAATTGGCACTGAATTGGTGATCGGAAATTGCAAAGATTTAAAACTTTTTGTGCCTACCTTTATTTTTTTGCCAATAGTCGGTTTTTTGTTTAAACCACTTCCAGTTCCGCCAGTTTGAAATACGACTCTTACACCTCTGGTTCTATATCCTGGTGTACGTCTGCGGGTCACCTCAGCTTTTGCTCCTGGGATAGAAGGTAAATTGCTTCTAGGGTTCTTTTTTTTAGTGACCTTAACGTTATAGTTAAGTTCAGCTCTAGTTGCAGTGTCGAACTTAAGAGCCTTGGCTACAGGCTCTTTCATTGATACAAATTGATCTGTTCCGTTTGTTGCTCCTTTAAAGGGCAGTTTAACGGGTACTCTTACGCCTCTAACGGGTGCTGTTGCCATAATTTAATTTTCCTAATTAATTTTTATTCGTAAGTTATAAATTAATTATTTTTATTTGTACTACCCTTGGTTATCAGGCAGGTAAGGTGTAACAGCAATTACAGCACTACCGTTAGTTATGGACAAAGTTGTATTTAAGGATATAGCAATGCCAACGGTCGATCCTTCAGTATCAAAAGCAATCTGGACTTGATCTGGTCTATCTTCTGCCGCAATTTCTAATTCTCTTCTTTGAAGTTCTAGAGCAATAGAATATGCCTGTTGTTCTAATGAGGTAGACGCGCTTAAATCAATTGGAGTAGTCATATTTTTAAAAAAATAGTTAGAGATAATTTTTGTCAATCCCAACATGGCATTAGAAAAATAGACAATCAAGAGCAAGTTGTGCGCGAAGACTAGTCCTCGCACACCCAAAGAGATATATTTATAACTATTGTGGCTTAAAGTAATAACGCCACTCTGGTGTGTTGTTAGCTTTGCCTGTGGGGTAAAAATCAGCTCGAATTGGAGCTACTTTAATCTCCTTAAAAGTACCAGGGGTTGTCTGACCTGTAACCAGCCAGGGAATAGGATTAGTTCTATACTTATATAGTACGTAGCTTTCTAAGATGCGAATAACTCTTAGGGATTCAGCTCTAGATGAAGCGTTAACGTGAATTTGGCTATTGTCAGACAAGATCCATCTAGCCCAATAATCACCTTTTTTGTAAGCAGGAATTTTTGGCTTAGGATTGCCGTTGTAATGTGGGATGTATAGCGGATAATTGCCCGTTCTTATTTTTTTGTCTTCTGGTCTAAAAATAATGGCTAGTTGAGATGTCGATTGCTCTTTTTTTAGTTGCCAGCCTTCAGGGACGGTAGCAATACACTCGCTTTCACACTGTGCTTTTCCGATTCTGGCTCTTGCTGCATAGGCTTCTCGTTCTGCGTCTTCTGTTCCCTTTAAAACAGCAACGCTAACCATTTGGCTTGTCGCCTCTCCATCTTTACAGGTGATTTTCTCGACTTGAATAACTGTAAATTCCATGATTTTAACGTTGTCGGTAGCAGAAGAATTATTGACGGTCAAGTTTGCCGTTAAGATACTGTCTTGATAAATAAGATCTATTTGACAGCTATTGGGTTCGTTTTGAAGACTCGATCCAGGTTCTCCGCGATCGCCTTTAGCTCCATCTCGTCCGTCGGCTCCATCAAAACCGCGATCGCCTTTATCTCCTTTGTCTCCTTTATCCCCTTGTCTACCCTGTTCGCCATCAGCACCATCAGCTCCATCCCGTCCATCAACACCATCAGCTCCGTCACTACCGCGATCGCCTTTATCTCCCTGTCTGCCATCAGCACCATCAAGTCCATCATCACCATCAAAACCGCGATCGCCTTTTTCCCCTCTAATCCCAGCCTCACCTGGAGGACCTGGAGTACGAGACAGCGTCAATATTTGAGATTCGATTAAAGCTAGTTCCCCTTGTGCCGTTGCTAAAACTAATGCGCCCCCTGCGGTAGCTTGTGCCGTTGTCGCTAAAGCCAATGCCCCCGCTGCCGTACCCTCTACTGCAACAATCTCACCCTGTAGAACAGTTCCCAGCGTAATTAGTTGTGCTTCCGTAGCTGCTGAATAAGCCAAAGCCGACGATGCCACACCACCGACGGCGACTATTTCAGCCTCAACTACAGCAATTGCACCTCCTAACGAAGCTCCTAATGCTGCTAATTCTGCAGCTATACCCGCTACAGCAGCAGCAATTAAAGGTGCAGCAGCGATAGCTACAACCGCTACTAGTCCTGTAGTAATGGCAATAATTTCTAATTTAATGCGCTCTAACTCGTTTTCAAGACGATCTATTCTCAACGCTTGTTCGTTGACTAGCTGATAGAGATTAAGCAAATCTTGCTTAGTAGCTAGATCTTCACAATTACTCATAGTCAGACAGGTCGATAGACTTTACGGATATTCCGTCTGCTCCATAGCAGCAAACTTTGTCGCCACACTTGACGGGACAAGTATTAGGCGGACAAGATTCATTCTTTGCTGCATCCACAGATAACCTGATAGTTAGGAGGTGGAGCATTAGGCGCGCTGCATATTTGAGATACAAAATTAGTGGTATCGTTAGACTTTAGATAAATATTTAAACAGTTGCTAGGGATAGAGTTTTGATTGATTTCTATTGTTTCTAGGTTAGGCTGTTTTTTAACTTTAATTTCTTTATTAACGTCATTTAAACGTGCGGGTAACTTTTCAACTTCAGGACATACGATGCGAGTTTCTGTATAAACCGTTTGACCGTTATTTGTAACTGTAAAAGTACAGTCATCACAGTCATCAGGTAATCCGTCTTTGCGTTCGTATCCTAAAAATTTGGTTGTATGCTCTCTGTTAAAATAGGTAGTCTCAAAGTTTAGCGGTTGGCTAGTTATTGTTTCGCCCTGAGCATTTCTATGAGTAAGTTCAAAGAAAACTAGATACCGTCCTCCTCCGTATTGAAAATAGTTAGCAAAACTGACTGTTAAAGTAGGCCATCCGCTGGGATCTTCACCAAAAGTTTGATCGTCCAAACGGATAAGAGGGTTAGAAAATGGCGGATAGAGATCTATATCTGTTGCGCCATAGTTCCAGTCAAAACTAGGGGATACTCGATATCTAAATTTAAATCGATAAGGAACAAAACATTTTCCTGTTTCTTGCTCGACAAAAGAATCATCAGCCTCAATTTCTTGCCAATTTTCCTTTGGATAACGCCAGCGCACCATTGCGGGTAGATACTCCTGATAGACTATCCGACCACAATTATCTTGTTGACAAAAACTCATCAGCTACCGATCGCGTCTGGATCTAGATTGACACCTAAAATATCGTTTACATAACCCGTAGCCAAAAGCTGATAACCAAATTGAGAGACGTTATTTCTAACAGCGGTACGTTTGCCCGCGTTAGTGATGTACAGTCCGATCGTATTGTCATTATTATCAACAGCCTGATTTTTTTGAGATAGCAAAAGCAATGCCCAAATTATTCGGCTAGCATAAGAGTCTTTGTTAGTATCAGTCATGGCACTCACATTCAAGCCATAGTCAACACCACTAATCACAATACTGCTTAAGTCATTGAGATTTAACGAGACAATTTTTGTCGTTGGGTCAAATGCCACACTTGCGCCTAGTCTTTGAGCAAAAGTCAGATCGGACATAAAAAGTAAATTATTAATTACTTTCTTATATTTCCCAATATTTACTAATAAATGAAAGTGCCTCTTCTAGATAAAAGAGGTATATTTTCTGATGTGCAAACACCTTGCTATGACTTAGTTTAAGAAGATGATTGTTGTGATTAATTAACGACTCGTTCCTAATTTGTAGATGGCTGTTTATAGATTAGGAACTTTATTTTATCTATGAAAAATAACAGAAAAGGGCAAGCTGCGTTATGGAATAGTAATATTATTGGTAAAATGCGCCGTGGCTTTAAATCTCCCGCTCAACGACTGATTTTTGAGATTTCTTTATTTACTGGAGAACGCATGGGCGCGATCGTCCAGCTAAAGGTTTGTGATGTTTACGATCCTGGTGGTAGAGTACTTAATACCGTTACTTTTGCCCCCACGACTAGGAAGTCCACAAAACACGGTGTAGCTGCTACGCGCCAAGTAGCAGTACATCCCGATCTAAAAGTATTTTTAGAGCAGTATGAACAACCGAGCTTTGGTTATCTCTTCCCAAGTAATAGCGATTCAGGTCATCTTACAAGACGGGCTGTTGATAAGTGTTGGCGTATTTTATTGGCAAAATCTGGTTATTCTGGTTTTTCCACCCATAGCTCTAGACGCTGGGTAATTAATCAGCTTAGAAAATCTGGCATTGAAATAGTGACCATAGCTGAGGTTATGGGGATGAATATCAACACTGTTAGGCATTATCTCGATGAAGATCCCGTGATGTGCAGACGTGCGATCGCTACTCTATCGATTTAACGGTCTCAACACATACAATGCTTACTGTCAAATCTATATATTTTTTGAGCTTCTCTTTTTCTGCCAAGGTTAGAGGTGCGGGTAAAGACAAGTAAGCTATTCGGTTGCCTTCTACTCAGATCTTGCACCAAGAAAAGTTGATATGAGAATTAATAGCTGAAGTGATTGTGAGTGGGTAATTGTAGCTTGTTCACTATTGTAAAAGTAGAACCACTATTAAATAATAGAAGAACTCTTAAAACGACATAATTTA
>JBBSPC010000082.1:0-21935 GCA_038259125.1 Chroococcales cyanobacterium
ATCCATGGAACTATATTGCTAAGGTTCTGGCTTTAGCTCGTCAAGGAATCAATCCACTACCTTTTCCTGTTTGTAATTAATGTGCGGGGATTCCTTGCGCCTAATTTTCTCTGGAATTTTTTAGGGGGAATGAACGGTTACTTCTTGGTTGATTATAGTCAGAATGAAATAGCCCTGCCAATCGCCCTTACAATGATCAGGCAAGTTGTTTAGGAAACCAAAAAGAAAAAGTAGTACCTTTACCAACTTCAGATGTCAGCGTAATTTGTCCTTGATGGGCATTAATAATTTGCTGACACAGATAGAGTCCTAAGCCTTTGCCCGATCGCCTGTGGTTGCCTTGATGGTAGCGTTGGAAAACAGCCTCTCGATCCCGTGGGGATATACCGATTCCTGTATCTTCAACCGCAACCAATACCTGAGACTCATTCTGATCTAAAAATACTTTTACTGCACCCTTGTCGGTAAACTTGATGGCATTGCCAATCAAATTAGTAAAAACTCGACGCAATTCAAGACGATCGCCCTTAATTTCTGGCACTTCTGAAGCTACATTCTGCTCTAACTCTATTCCTTTTTCAATTGCTAATGGCTGAAGTTCAGTCACCACTTCGACTATTAGCTGCTGAAGATTTACAGGGATAAAGCTCAGAGTTTTTTGCCCCAATTCATATTGATGAGTCTCTAATAGGGTATTGAGCATTTCTAGCATATTTTGATTGCTGCTGAGGATATTAGCGATCGCTTCTTGCTGCTCACTGTTAATATCACCAAATGCCTGCTGCTGAATCAAATCTAACATTCGGTTGGCAGCTACCAATGGTGTCCGAAGATCGTGAGTCAGACAAGATACAAAGTTTTCTCTTTGGTCTATTGTTTCTTTCAGCCTCAACATAGAGCGCACCCTAGCCTGTAACTCATCTATTTGAAAAGGTTTGCGCACAAATTCATCTGCACCTGCATCCAATCCTGCAACTAGGCTAGATTCCTCTCTAGCTGTAACCAACAGTATGGGAATAAAGGGAATATTGCGGTCTTCGCGAATGCGCCTTGTGACTTCATAACCATCCATTCCAGGCATCATCACGTCTAATAAAATCAAACTGGGAGGAGCTTTTTTGATCTGTTTTAAAGCTGTTTTGCCGTCATTAGCCACAACAACTTGATGACCTTCTTGTTCTAGGGAAAGCTGAATTAGTAAAAGATTATCAGGAATATCATCTACAGCTAAAATGTAGTTGCTCGTGGTTTGTGTAACAGACATTGCTTAGTAAAATATTATACATAAATACAAACCAACTTAACTGACACCCTGAGATTTAGGCATCATACTTGCGAGGTATTTCTATAGTAAAGGTCGAACCTTCATTTAGTTTGCTCTCTAGGTTAATTTTGCCACCCATCATCGTCACTAGAGACTGGGTAATAGCCAAACCCAAGCCTGTTCCAGAGTGTTGGCGGGTGAAACCTTGATCTATCTGGCGAAAAGCCTGAAATATCTTCTCTCGATCTTCTGGAGCGATGCCGATTCCCGTATCCGTAATAGCGATCGCAATTTTGTCTGGATCTAGTTCCCAAACCTTAATTTTTACTGTTCCTATATCGGTAAATTTTATGGCGTTAGAAACTAGATTAACGATGATTCTTTTGATAAAATTAGCATCCTGAACAATATAGGAATCTTTTAACTTTACCTCTGCTGTTAAATTAAGCTGTTTTTGGACAGCTAAAGAGCATAGCTCTTTAATAGTTAAATTAATTAAATTGGCTAGATTGAATCTTTGGGGTTTAATTTCTAGTCTGCCTGCCTCTAGCTTAGAAAAGTCGAGCATTTCATTGATCATATCTAACAAATTTTTACTATTGTTGAGAACACGCTGAATGAGGTTTTGTTGTTGCTCAGATAGAGGAGCGCCGTATTGACGCAATAAAAGTTGAGAAAAGCCCATAATAGCGTTCATGGGAGTCCGCAATTCGTGGGACATGGTTGCCAAAAAATCGGACTTCAGCTTGTAGGATTCTTGTAGCTGGATATTCTGGAGCTTAATTTGTTGTTGCTGTCTTTCTAATTCTTGATTTTTGAATATCAATAATTCATTGCTAATCCGCAGACGTCTATTTACCAATTCAACTGCCAGTTCTGCTTTATGAATACGAACGGCACTATTTATTGCCTTAGCTAAACTTTGTGGTTCAATTTTGCCTTTCGATAGGTAATCTGCTGCTCCTGCCTTCATAATCTCGACAGCAATTTCTTCATCTCCTTGTCCTGTCAAAACTATTACAGGCAAATACAGGTTAAGTGCTTTGATCTGAGATAGTAAATGTAAACCGTCAATATCTGGCAAACGATAATCGAGCAATACCAAATCGAAACTATGTTTAATATGGTTGGCAGCTGAGTTAGAACAATTAGTTGGGGCAAGATCGTGAGAATTTTGTTCAACCTCTAGCCGAGAAATTGCATCTGCTCCATTCTTGGCTTCGGTTAAATTGGCGGTCAAACCTGCTTTGCTTAAAGCTCGTTTAACCGCTAGGCGATCAACTTCGTCATCATCAACTAACAGTATAGAAAATTGTTCTTCACTCATCACTTATTACTCACTATTCATGTTCGGCTATGGCATCTCGCATAAAGTCCAATACTTATTGAGGGCAATCATCACCTCAGCAAAATTTGCAAAAGTGACTGGCTTGAGAATATAACCAGCAACATTCAAATTGTAAGCCTCAATTCTATCTCTGTCCTCGTCAGAAGTGGTTAAAACGATTACAGGAGTGCGTTTTAACTCTTCGTCATTTCTCAGTTCTTGTAAAAATTCTAGACCGTTCATCTTCGGCATATTTAGGTCTAGTAAAATCAATCTTCTGGTATCTGGTACGGTCGGCTGTTCATCGTGCGATCGCAACATTTCTAAACCCTCTAAGCCATTCCCTGCAACGTATAAGGGGTTAGATATCTTAGCTTTTTTAAATGCCCGCTTGACATTCATTACATCAACTTCATCGTCCTCCACCAATAAGATGTTAATTATTTTATTTTCCATATCTGCCTTAACTTTGGTTCATTGTGTAGGATATTATTATTTTTGATAGAATTCATGCATAAATTTACGGTCATCTAAACTCGAACGTTTGATGTTATAAATATTTCTTATATAAATAATTTTTATTATTATTAATGATAGTGGTACTTACTAATAATCGTTGTCTACTAAAAGTTATAGATGTTATAGAGCGTTGGGAGAAGTCAGAGGTTCGTTAGGGGCGAACGGTGAGGCAGCGCGTTGGGTCGAGACCCCGCGTCGGCGCACTTCCGCACTGCTTTACTACGAACAGTATTACCAACGGTTTCATAAATTAAGCCAGCAACGTTAAACAAAAGATATACTCCTAAAGAAAGATTATCAATATTAAAATATTGGATAGTCTGAAAGGTATAGGTAGAAAAATATTTTTGATTAAATTTAGAATGAGCAAGATTAGTGTCGTCTTAATTGAAGATCATGACTTAAGCCGAATCGGTTTGTGTGCAGCCCTCAAGCAATACTCAGATATAGAAATTGTTAATAATGCTGCTAATGGCGAAGACGGCTTTAAAAAGGTGACGACTCATCAACCTGATGTTGCTTTAGTGGATATAGGTTTACCCGACATTGATGGCATTGAGGTAGCTCAAAAACTAAAGCAGTACCAAGCAGAAAATTCTGACTTCAATACTAAAATTTTGATGCTGACGATGCACGATAGCGAAGATTCAGTGATGGCTGCTTTTGCTGCTGGGGCTGATTCCTATAGCCTTAAAGATGTGAGCATGGACAATCTAGTGGAGGCAATTCGCACTACCCATGAAGGAAATGCCTGGATCGACCCAGCGATCGCTCGTATTGTGCTTAAGCAAGCTCAATCTACTAAAGACACTAGCGTACCTGTGGCTGAAAATATTCCTCAAGCTGAAGACGATACTCAGGCTATTACTGCTGTAGCCGAAGAATATCAGCAGCTAATTGAAACTTATCCTCTCACGGACAGAGAATTAGAAGTATTAGAATTAATTGTAGCTGGCTGTAGCAACGCAGAGATATCAGCCAAGCTATATATTACCGTAGGCACAGTTAAAACTCATGTATGTCATATTCTTAATAAGCTGTGTGCCGATGACCGTACTCAAGCAGCGGTTAGAGCTTTACGGGCAGGATTGGTTAAGTAAAAAAAATCTATCATCAGCAGGGTTTGCTTTATCTTCTTATATCTATAAAAAGAGAGATGCAGTAGATGAAATTGGTGATATAAACTTAATAGTCAATTGAAATAAGAAATAACAGGAAAAAAATTTATGAATCTTTTAATACAGGTTGCTAACGCTGAACCTCACTTTCCTTACTTAGCAACAGGAGCATTAGTTGTAGGCTTCATTGCTGCGGTGACCATTGGTTCTATTGCTTGGTACAATTCCAAACGTCCTGCTGGCTGGGAAGATAAAGAGCGTCCTGATATTGTTCCTAAGGTTGACAAGTAATCGTCGTTAAATCTTTGGTACTTTTGAAGTACTATTATAACAAAATTTAAGAGGAACATGACATGGAAAACAAAACGCCCAATGACGCCAACTATGATCGCGGTATTACCTCGGCAGAAACAGCAGCCAGAATGGAAAGAGAGGGAGAGGACTTTAAAGATACTTCTCAAGGAGAAGGAGATTTAGATGCAACTGGTGGTCAAACAGTAGACAGAGAAGGTTTAGCTAATAATTATGCTGTTGAGCCTGAAATGTATGTTGAAGAACCAGGCGATTTGCGAGAAAAGCAAGAAGCAGAGAAAGCAGAACGTGCCGAAGAATTAAAAGATATTAATACGCCTGGCGGTAAAGGCACGGGTATAATCTAGGGAATCTAAATGATGGTATGTACATTTTGTTTACCGACATTAGTATGAAGTTGTCTGTAATGTAGGAATATCGACTGTAAAACTATCTTTGAGACATTTATTAAAATTTGGTTTTTGATCGTAGCCTCAGAAATTCTGGTTTCTGAGGTTTTTTAACTATTTTTTTCATTATTCCCATGACATATCTGTAAACTAATAACTGAGTTTGATTATGTATTTTTAAAATAATTAATTGTTGTTGGTGAGTATGAGCAATACAGTTTGGGAATTAGATTTTTATTCACGTCCAATTTTAGACGAAGAGGGAAAAAAGCTTTGGGAATTACTAATCTGTGAAAGTTCTGACGATATTGCGCGATCGCCTGATACTCTATTTAAATATGCTCAATACTGTTCGAGCAAAACGGTTAACTCATTGTGGTTGACAGAAGCTATTGAAAAGGCGATCGCCCTTGCCGAAACTACCCCCAAAAAAATTCGCTTTTTTCGCCGTCAGATGAATAATATGATTGTTAAAGCCTGCAACGATGTGGGCATAAATCCCGTCCCTAGTCGTCGCACCTATGCTCTTAATAAATGGTTAGAAGAACGAATCAAAAATGTCTATCCTCAAGAATCAGGGTTCGATCTCAATACTGCCAATACCCCTTCAGTACAGTATCCGCCCCTAAATGCTATTTCTTTACCCGATGCTGTAAAGGGAGATCGGGGAGATAAATGGCTTTTTGTAAGCCTCAGCGCAACGGACTTTGATGACATGAAAGAATGGGATATTGATTTTCAAGAATCCTTCGCTCTTTCTCTGCTTAATATTGCCTCAGATACTATTATCCCTGGCTTAATTATCTATTCTCCCCGCGCTACACCTTTAGCTGCTTGGATGTCTGGTTTAGAAATGGGTTATTTGAACTTGGAAAAAGATATGCGCCCCCAGTTGCGCTTAGAAACTGGATTAAGCGATAGTTGGACGCTAGTTAATCTAACCAACAAAGAAACTGTCAAACAAGCAGAAGATTTTGAAAAAGCCAAACAAAAAGCTGCTGGGGTTCACTTTTTAGCTGTTCAATCATCTCCTGATTCTGAATCCTTTGCAGGATTCTGGCTGCTTAAAGAGTAATAATCTATAGTCATTCCAATTAATTTCCTCATGATTGACTGGTATTAAGTCAGAAGTCAGAGGTCAGAGGTCAGGAGAGTTTAAGGCACTATAGATGCGGACAAGCGCGAAAAGCCGTTGCGGGTCTGCGACCCGTTGAGGCTATTGAGTAAGAAGTCCTTACATGCGGACAAGTCCTTTGTCGCAGTTTTCTTTTTTCGTATGGCTTCTATTTGGAATGACTATAATTGAGGTTACTTTGATTTAGAAGAAACTAGACGTTTCTCAAGAGACTTGAGGCGTTGCTTGGCAGTATCGTTTTCAGGATTGTGTTTGGTAGCTTCTCTATAAGTTTCTACCGCTTTAACGATCATCTGCTTTTTCTCATAGACATTACCCAAATTGTTTAGAGCAATCACATATTCTGGATATAGCTTTAGTGCCTCTTTATATTCTCTGATAGCAATGTCGTATTGTTCTTGAGCAAAGTAAGCATACCCCATGGCATTGTGAATTAAAGCTTGATTTTCTGATGGTAGTTCTTTGTCTACTTTTAACGCTTTTTTGAGCAGGTTAAGAGATTGAACAAACAGTTTTTTATCTAAATAAAGACTACCTAGTTCGTAATATTCTTCAGCAGTGCCTTTTTCGTTTTTAAGTTTACTTTGTAGACGAGAGAAAGTGGTTTCTTGCTTACGAGTTCTAATTACTTCTCGCAAAATATAAATAGTAGCCAGAACAAGTATGGCAAGTAAAGCGGAGATATATATTACAGGTAGATTCTCATTCATGAGCGATCGCAGTATAGTTTATTTTGTAAACTTAATATTTATGATTACTGTAATTCTCACACATCTATCTATCTAAAATGCCCAACAGTTAACAAAATTTTGGATGTTTTTAATTTACCTGCTATTTTTATTATTGCTCGATAGTAAGTTTAGGGGCAAACAGCCCTTCGGGTTCAACATTGGAAAGCAAACTGTTGAACCCTTTAGGGGGTCTCGACCCACCACAACTGTCTCACCGTTCGCCCATAGGGTAATCACTCTAGCAGTTTCCAATCAGAAAAAGTGGCTGCTTGTCCACACTTTTTGCCAAATTCATCAGTCAAATTCTAGATTATCGCCTGTTCGATGAGGAATCTTTGACCAGTACGAGAAATACGTATTCTCCGATAATTATCAATATATCCCTGCTTTGCTGCTTGCTTTAGCATTTGCGCTCTGACAGATTGATTGACAGCTTCGGCGGTAAAACGAGAAGGAGTTGTAATAAGTTCATCCCAATTTATTGACCAAAGTTGCAAAGCCATTTGATTGCCGTAATTTAAGATAGGATCTGCTTGAGTTCCATGAGAAACTACTACAAAAGGTGCATTAAATAACGTTTGAGCTAATTGCTCTGGTGTATTTGCAGGCGCAACTAAGTCTTTGTCTAACAATTGGTTGAAATTTCCGCTCAAAATTTGACTCCAGCGAATAATTTCTGGCTGTTGCCAAATTGAGAGAGACATCTTTAAATTCCAGTTTTACGTCACAGAAGAAGTTTATAGCAAAAAATGGGGACGTTAAATTCATAAACTTAACGTCCCCATAATTAATAACTATCAAGGAATATACTAAACTACTCGATTAGTTGCTGCGCCTGATACTAAGCAGCACGACGAGTGATTAGACCCCAGATAAAGATAAGTAGCATTGCGCCAAGTACGGCGAAGATAACGCCAGGAATTGTCAAGGCACCTACAGAAGCTGCTCCTGCTCCTGAGCCACTACCCAGCAACATTGAACCGAGGTAACCTCCAACTAATGCACCTAAAATTCCTAAGCCCAGTGTGGCAAAAATACCGCCACCCTGATGTCCAGGATAGATTAATTTTGCTAATGCGCCAGCAATTAATCCTAAAATTAACCAAGCTAAAATACCCATTTGTTGCTCCTAAAAATTTGTTTAATGTAATTTACTTGTTGTAGTTAGAATATCCATTATTTCGATTTTATTCGTCTATCTAATGGCATATTTAATTTATACATCTAATTAAATAGAACAATACATCAGCTTAAGATAAGTTAAAGAAAACCAGCCGAGTAAAAACCAGACTGGCTATTGTTTTCTAAATAGAATTGTTTAACTTACTAATCTCTGCCTGACAATTAATTAGCTATTAGCTGAATCTAACAAATTAACTTTAACAACCTCGTTTTTCTCTTCCTCAGCTTTTGGTAGTGTTAAGTGAAGAATGCCATCTTGGTATTCAGCTTTAACTTCAGTATTTTGAATTCGCACAGGTAGAGAAATTACTCTTTGAAAACTACCATAGCGGAACTCAGAACGGGTTTTGTCTGCTGATTCTGTTTGAACTTCAGACTTGCGATCGCCTTTGATGGAGATGCTTTTGGCTGTTGCTTCAATATCAATGTCTCCAGGCTGCATTCCAGGAACTTCTAACTTGAGAATTAACGCTGATTCTGTTTCTGTAAGTTCAGCAGCAGGAGCTTTAGAAAAGTTAGCAAACTCGGCAAAAGTAGCAGGGGTTAAAGTATCATCAAACATACGATTTAATTGACGTTGAAAAGAATTTATTTCTGTCCAAGGGCTATAACGCATAATTGCCATAATTAATTTCTCCGATGAATTTGTTTTTGTTTCTTTTTTGAGCTTTGATATCATCTTAAGAAAAATATTTAATAGCCGTAAGTGTGGTTTATTGCCTTTATTAGTAGCGTTTTCTGCCCGAACAAATTTTTCTAGAAAACCGAATCTTTTCCCTGAGCAATGAGCAGTAAACAGTAATTAGTAATCATTTTTAATCGCTAATAAATTTCTCACTATCTATCTTTATTACGGTATTAAATGTATTTGATGTACTCTTTTTATCTTCTATTTGTATTCCTGCTAGATGTTCCAGTCTTTCTTCAGCTTGAATAACTTGTTCTAAGGGAGTAAATACCGTTAAGCCTCCTGGAATACATTTAACTTCGATAGGAGTTGAACCAATTATTTCCCCATCTAAAACGACTTTTTGAGGTGGATCTGTAGTAACTTTGATCCACTTAGTTCGCAAATAGCCAATATCATCTCTTTCGGCAGCTTCATCATTAGTGGTGCTTTGCAAAAGATGGTAGGAAATTGCGATCGCCGCTGCTCTTGTCTCAGCAGCAATGATAGTGACATCTAGTAGTCCATCATCATAAACTACTCCTGCTGTACCCTGAGCCAATACAGAGCTTGGGGGAGCAGCATTGGCAATAGTAATAGCATTAGCATCCACCTTAACAATTTTGTCATCGGTTTCAATGGTAGTGGCAAACTTCTCAAATTCTCTTAGCTGCTTCAACCCTGATAATATATAAGCTAACATTCCTAAACGATCTTTTGACTCACGATCGGCATCTTCTACGGTTTCGGCTTCAAAACCAATGCCCGCCAGCAAAATCATTGGTTTATCGTTGCACATTGCTGCATCTACTTTTTTGGTAGCACCATCGACAATTACCTTACAGGCTTCTTCTATGGTGTCGGGTATACCTAAAGCATTGGCAAAAGCATTAGCCGTACCTCTGGCGATCGCACCTAAGGGTATATTGGTTTCTATAAGCGCCTCCGCCACTGCTGAAACCGTCCCATCTCCTCCAGAGGCAATTATTATCTCTGCATTATTTGCTACTGCCCTACGAGCTAATTCGCCTCCACCAACTTCTTTAGATGTTATTTGAATATCAAGCTCAAATTCTGGCTCTAAAATACTTTTAATCTTGGCTAAATCCTGCTCTGAGTTGCCTTGTCCAGCAACAGGATTAAAAATCAAACAAGCTGAACGAGTCATAATATTAAATAAAACATATAGATTTTTTCTACCCTAAATAATCTTGTCCAAAATTAGTTCTGTCGTAAGAAGGGTAGAGTTGTTTAGTCATTCTGGTTTTATAACTATAGTTAATTTTATTCCTTTTAAACTAAATTGTTGGCAGATTTGTTAGGTTTTTTTTCCTCATTTTTGAGATTTTCATACCAAGCCATTAAAGGATAAGCACTAATACCGTGAACGATTACAGACAAGACGATTACGGTGTAGGTAATCCAGACAATTTCTTCGGCAACCTCTCCTGTAACTCCTTCGCCCAAAGCATAAGTTAGATAATAAAGTGAACCCAAACCTTTGATGCCAAACCAGCCCATTAGACTACTAGTTGTTTTTGGTAAACTTCCTCCTAACATACTTAGCCAAACACCGACAGGACGAATTATTAGAAATAGCAACCCTGCAATTAATAAAGATTCTCCTGCATACTTAAGCATCGGTTCAACTAATAAAATAGTACCTAAAATGACGATCGCCGTTACTTCTAATAACTTTTCTATCTGTTCGGTAAATTCTAGCTGCGCCATGCGTTTATCCTGTTGAGCAAAGTAGCTGCGCTGCACCACCAGACCCGCCACAAATACCGCTAAAAAGCCATAGCCATTAACTAATTCAGTTAGGGAGTAGCTTAATAAAATAATACCTATAGCTACAAAGTCTTCTAATAGTTCATCTGCTTGGCGACGTTTTTGTAAAGTGCGATCAATCCAGACTACTGCTTTTGCCACAATTATACCCATAACAATACCTGCTGCGATCGCCCAAAGTAAATCAATTGCTACCCAGCTTTTAAACCAGTTATCCCAATTAGGATCTTTGAACGCATAAATGCCGAAGTAAACAAAGGGAAACGCCAAAGAGTCATTTAGTCCCCCTTCAGAAGTCAAAGCAAAGCGCAATTCGTCCTTATCTTCTACATGGGCAAGCTGTACCTCTGAAGCTAATACAGGGTCAGTAGGCGCTAGTATTGCCCCCAACAACACCGCAACCCCCCAACCCATGCCTAAAATATAATGAGCAGCAAGCGTTAAAGCTAAAATAGAGATTGGCATCAGCAGCCCAATTAATCTAATTGTCGATTGCCATGCCCAAAATTTTAAAGGGCGATTAATTTTAAGTCCACAACCAAATACAGAGATAATGACGACAAATTCGCTCAATCTTTCTAAAAACTGCGTATCTGGTTTAATTTTGATTAGTCCAAAGCCATAAGAACCAAGTAAAATACCCACCACAAGATAGATCAAAGCATAAGAAAGAGGTAGTCTTTTAATCCAGCCAGAACCTAGGGTTACTGCCAATAACAGCAATCCTACTACTAATAGGCCAAGAATATAATTGTGCATTATTATTATTTTATTAAAGCAGCCTCAACCTAACTTAATGTTAAAAACGATTAAATCAATCGATGGCTAGATATCCAAATTAGGCGTTGATGATTTGAAAGTATGATTTTGTAAAAGTCAATCTTGCGAAGGATACCAATTAGCACAAGATACTGAGTTAATAGATAGTTGAAATATTATTAAATCGCCTTAAGCAAAAATGTTTATATTATCAAAAGTTGATTTTCGTCGCCTTTTGTTTGTGTGTCTCATTTCCGTTGTTTTGTTTTTCGGTTCAGCGATCGCAATTGGTCATCAAGATACAGCTTTTGCCGAAGTTTTAGAAAGAGATACGGTAGGCATAACAGGAGAGAAAGCCCTAAGCGATACAGAGTATGAATCAGCAAAAGCAAACCGCAATCGATTACAGGCAGAGCTATCACAACAGGCTGAAGCTGAAGCCGAAGTCAAAACTAACTCAGAAAGTGTTGCTGAAAAACTCAATTTAGATGAAATCGTTACTCCATCAACCGATGGTGTTCTGAATAAGTAACTACAAACTTTAAGTTACCCTTACTTGTTCTAATTGAACAAAAAAACGATGCCCACTTCTTGAATGCTTTAGTAGGGAAGATGGGCGATCGCAATTTTAGAGACTTAAGAATCTAGTAAATCAGATGATTTAGGAATCCAAACAGAAATCGAACCTGCTAGACAACGAAAATCAGCCCAGCCCTCTTCATTGGTAGTCACAGGTTCTTCTATGTGTTCAGTAAGGTCAACGTAGGTGTGATTAGGTTTACCAACTTCCATCCATTTAGAACCGTCTCCACCATTGCTCAAAACTACTGCCATTCCCCCTGGATGTTCTTCACTACCCAGTCTTGTCCAGCCAATACAGTTAGCATGATCGAAATAATCGTATTGCTCACCGTAGGCATATTCTTGGCGTGTCTGGAGGAATTTATCAATCAGCCATTGATGGGAGTCCATAAAGATTTCATACTCTTGTCCGTCTTTCCCAGTGTCTTTGTAATGTGCGCCATAGTAGTCAGCATAAAAAACACAGGGATAGCCATCTCTTCTTAACAGAATTAAGGCATAAGCCAAGGGTTTAAACCAAGCTTCTACAACAGATTCTAAAGATTGCAAAGGTTGAGAATCATGATTTTCAACTAAAGTCACCGCCAAGGTAGGCTGATCTTTAACTAATGTGCCATCAAATATTTGACGCATATCGAAATTGTTGCCTGTTTTACTGGCTTCAGTAAAGTTGTAGTGTAAAGGTGCATCAAACAAAGCCACATCTCCACCTGTAGTAGCAACAAAGTGGTGCAAAGCTTCAATATTGTCTGACCAATATTCCCCTACAGCAAATAAACGCTTGCCTGAATATTTTCTGACGTGATTTAACCAATTAGGAAAAAATCCTGCCTTGACGTGCTTAACTGCATCAAAACGAAAACCATCAACATCGGTGGTATCCATATACCATTCACCCCAGTAGTTCAGTTCGCCTCGTACTTCTTCATGTTCCATATCCAGGTCACAACCCATTAGATAGGCAAACGAACCTTTTTCTAAATCTACCTGCTCGTCAAATTGCTTGTCTTTAAATAGATAAATAGCATTAGCATCGCCGTCATAGGCATTATAATCAACCGCGTCAAAATGCCACCAATGCCACTCTAGGCTAGAGTATTTGCCCTTACGCCCAGGAAAGGTAAAGTGTGTCCAGGTTTTTACCTTCTGTAAATCACCTATAGCTTCATGACGATTATCAGGATTCATTGGCGTTGCTTCTGCCTCTTCTTCCTTGTCAGCACCAAGCATATGATTGAACACTACGTCTGCATAGGTGCGAATACCAGCTTCTTTGGCTACTTTAATTGCATTAATGTATTCTTCTTTTGTACCATATTTAGTTCTGAGTGAGCCTTTTTGGTCAAACTCTCCTAGGTCAAATATGTCGTAAACGCCGTAACCTACATCACAACCACCACCAATACCTTTATAGGCAGGAGGTAGCCAAACAGAAGTAATACCAACTTTAGCTAAATGCTCGGCACTGTCTGCCAACTGATTCCACAGACTGCCATCAGGCTCGTTGTACCAGTGGAAATACTGCATCATCACACCGTTAAACTCGGACATATTGGAACTCCCTCCAAGGGCAGCTAAATAGTTATATATTAGTTAGATAAATTTTGTTCTCAACAATTAGGGTGCAGATATTTTATTAGTATGGTTTAGTTTTTTGTTGATTGTTAAGTAATGTTACGCTGCTGGTTGAGAATTCAAATCATTCTCAGGATAGATTTTATTTTCAGGTATATAGGAATCGAATTATAGGTTAAAATACTGTATTAACGTAAGGGCGTTACTCTCCGAGAAGGCTTCGTTAACGCCAAACGCCCTTACAAGGTCTTCTATGTGTCTTAACCTTTACTTCAACTGCTATCCCCCTCTTTTGTCACTTGTGGATGAGTCAAAAAACCAATAATTGAGGTTTCTTCAATTGAATCTGCTATGTCAAACCATGACTTTAATTTAGAATGAAACAGCCCTATCTCTGCGGCTCACAAGGGTAGGTTTTTAACAAAGGGGTGAGAAGCACTTTAATTAGGTATAAAAGGAGCAAATAATTGTGTCTGAATATACTTAAATTGACCGCGAGAGATGCTTTCGGTCAGAAAGCATCTCTCGCGGTGTTGACTAAACAAAGCCCCTAGTCCCCTAGTCCCCTAGTCAGTCAAAACCGTTAAATGTAAAAAGTCTACCCTTGTAAGTATCTCTGCAGGGGGTACTCCTTGGCTACCTATTACTTCCGCACAGCGGTACTAGCTAGTTCTTCCTGCAACATATTTTGATATATTTTTGGCAAATATTCACTCATAGAGTTGGTTTCTATGCCATAACCCAGACTAGTCCAAGTACCTGAAAGCAGCTTTAATACTTGAGTTATTTTACCCTGTCGCAAAAGTTGCGCAATATCTGTTCCCCAAGCTTTAGAGTCACTCAACCACTCGTAAACAACTACATCTTGATATTTTGCTTCAAAGCTATAGGTTTTCCAACGCCAAATACCCGATGGGCGGGGATGATATAGTTGAGCCTGTTTACTCCAGGTAAAATCAAGCATTTGATAACGCCCAGCAGCGGTGCTACATTGCCCTACATTTGATCCGGCGATAATTGGTACACAGACTTCAGGGTGACGGCTAAGATCATCAACATACTGACCACCATAAATTACATTGTAAGGTCGTTTAACGTTAGCTTCGCTAGCTGTAATAGTTCGCATTAAGGCTCGTATGTAAGGATCTCCTCCTGCCATCATTAAAGGCTGCGTACTATCTAAACTTGTCTTGTCTGTGTAAGGTGCTTGATGCGAGTTTCTATCACGCCAATCTTGGAAAAGCTGAGAAAATAGCTGTCTAGAAGTTTGCCAATGAGCATCGACTTGAGACTTGCTAATGTGTCCTCTTAACTTAAATAAAATTAAGATTAGACATCCAAGATAAAGAAACTTGTTCGCTTTGTTACTTAGTTGCATTTCAGGCTGCTTGATTGAACAATAAAAATTATGAATCTTGCTGCCAAACTTTAAGAAATATCGCTAAATAGCTGTGACCAAGTTTTTTCTTGGGCTGTGGGACGAGTAATAATTTCGACAATTTTGGATTTTGCAGCAGGCTGAAATGCCGCCTCTACGCATACCTGAGCAACTTTTTCACGAGGAATGCTACCTTCAAATAAAGTATCAGCAGCAGACATAAAAACTGGCTCAGAATTATTTTCATTTTTTAATCCTCCTGGTCTAACAATCGTGTAGGGGATACCGCTAGCTTGAATATAAGATTCAGCCTGCTTTTTCCAGTACAGAACTAGCCAAAATAGATTTAAAGGGTGAAAAAATTTAGACACACACAAAGAAGAAACTAAAATCAGATGCTCAACTCCTTGAGCTTTGGCTGCATCTACTAAATTCTTCGTGCCTTGATAATCAACCTGGTAGGGTCCAGTGGGATCTAAACTAGGACTAGCCCCAGTAGCGCAGATTAAAACGTTACAATCAGAAAGAGCCGATTCAAAAGTTGCTGGGTTTAAAACATCTCCTTGTATTAGTTCTACAGCTTCAGGAATTACTGTCTGAGCTTGTTTAAGATCGCGAACTAGTGCTTTTACCGAGACGTTTTTTGCCAATAGCTGTCTAACAATGTGTTTACCAGTTTGCCCAGTGGCTCCTGCAACAAATATACCCATAGAAATCTAAATCACACCTGTCTTTTAAAAAAAATGTTTTGCTGATAATTAACACCTTTATTGTAATTATCTTAACAGTAAGGGAATGTTCTAAAACGGTAATTTAAATAAATAGTATGCAGTCCAAATTTATTAATCACCCGCAAAATTCATTTTCACCAGGATCTTCATCTGATTCTATGCAACTTACCTATACTGATTCTCTTGAACAGCCAAAAACATTTGTCTTTAATGTCAGCTTTATGGGACGAATGGATATGTATAGCGATGTAGATACGGTGGCTAAATACCTTAATGCTCATGAAGGTTGGTTTTGTCGCTGCGCCCAACCAATGAAAGTTGAACCTTTAAAAGACAATGGTTATGTTTTGACTGTAGGACAATATGGTGCTTTTGGTTACGAAGTAGAGCCAAAAATCGGCGTGATTTTAAATTCACCTGTAGGCAATATTTATCAGATGCACACCATTCCTATTCCTGAGTATGATCCGCCTGGATATAATGTTAATTATCAGGCATCGATGGAATTAACTGAGGTGACTGTAGATAGGAATGATAGCTTGAAAAGCGGCTTATTTTCTAAGAAGTCTACACTACCAAGCCGTATTACTGAAGTTAGATGGAGTTTAGATTTAGCCGTTGAGGTAGAATTTCCTCAATTTATGGCTAAAATTTCCTCATCTTTAATTCAATCTACAGGCGATCGCCTTTTGGGGCAAATTGTTCGTCAAGTTTCCCCTCGTTTGACTTATAAGGTACAGCAGGATTTTCATAATAGTCATAATCTATCAATGCCACCAAAAGGCAGTAGACAACTTGATAAAGTTAATAAATCCCAACCATGTGCTGTTTAGAAAAAATAAGTTTAGTTTGGCACTATGGTAATGAAATTAGAAAAAGTTGTTCCTTTTGGGCGATCGCTTGATGAATATACCAAAATGTTCGATCTTTCCTCAAACGATTTACAGCAAAAAATCCTAGGCGTAGGAGATGGTCCAGCTAGCTTTAATGCCGAAGGGACAAAGACAGGAGTAAATATTACTTCTGTCGATCCTATTTATCAGTTTGATGGCGCAGAAATTAAGCAGCGATTCGATAAGGTTGTGGATAATATTATCGAACAGGTAATTGCTACCCCTAATAATTGAGTGTGGAAATATCATTCCTCACCCCAAGCCCTAAAAAACAGTCGCATCAAAACCATTAATTTTTTTTTGCAGGATTACAGCCAGGGAAAACACGACAATAGATATCTTAATCAGGAATTACCCCATTTAGATTTTGCCGATCGCAGCTTCGACCTAGCATTATGTTCGCATTTTTTGTTTTTATATTCTGAGCATTGCGATCACAATTTTCATCTAGCTTCAATTAAAGAAATGCTCAGGGTTAGCCAAGAAGTAAGAATATTTCCGCTGTTGACATTGATGCAAAAAACTTCTTCCTATTTAGATTTTGTTGTGACTGAATTTAGCAACTGGGGATATTCTGTAGCAATTAAAACCGTACCTTATGAATTTCAACCAGGTGGCAATAAAATGCTGGTAATTAAACCAGAAAGTTGGTGATCGTTCATGATGAAAAATAGGACTTTTAATTAACGTTATTATTAGCAATAGTTCGGAACAGTTTTTGAACAAAGCTTGCTGTGGGGGCGACAAGCAAGTTAGAAAGAAGAGTAGATAAGGGAAACAGCCCTCAGACCTTTGAGATAATAAGGCAATTTATGAGTCGAAAAATGAAGTAATTCATGAACTACATCCTGAAAAAACGCCATTGAGTCTAACCAGTTTTGACCCTAAAGGGTGAGTCAACATTCTGGGGAGACCCCAGAATTACGCCCTCAAAAACTACTATGTCTTCGAGAACTACGTTTTTGCTCAGTTGGTTAAGAAACATACTTATACCAATTCTCAAAAGTAACTGGAGACTTAGTTAATTTAGATTGTTAATGCACAGTCATTGCAGTGTTTTAATCCATCTAGCCAGTTTTGAGAATTGGTATTAGCAACTCTTTTTATCTTGATACTTTGTCCAATAAAAGTAGACAAACTATAAGATAAACAGATCAATAAAATAAGAGAAATAAGTTGGCGATCGCCAACTCTAGTAATTTCGAGATTATAACCACCTCTTTTAAAATTCGTATTACTGGCTCTAAAACCTGCTTTTGTTCCTGTAATCTCTCTTCTGTCAAAGTCGCTCAGATAAAATAAGAAAAAAAGCTTGAAAGCAAGACCAAGATTATGGTTAAGCCTCGTTCATCTCGACCAACAGTTCAATGTGTAGACACTTACTGTGAACTCTATAGAGATTTATTCATAGAAGTGAGAGCTTATGAATCCTTTAAATATCTTCATTTGGGATTAATAAGTGAGCTTAAAAGGAAAGGTTTGCCAGCGATCGCTTCATTGGTAGGATTAGAAAATGCTCAAGGATTACACCATTTTATAAGTTAATCACCGTGGCAAGGAAAAGAGTTGGAGAAAAGAAGATTAAAAATTATCTTAGCCATCTTGGAAGGGCGAGAAATTATAGTGATGATAGATGAAAGAGATAAGAAGAAAAGAAAAAAGACTGATTATGTCAAAAGACAATATATCGGCAATTTAGGAAAAATTGCTCAGGGGATAGTATCGGTTAATGCTTATGGATATTGTGAAGGAATGACCTTTCCTTACAATACTGGCAGATAACCACCGATAAAGAAACTGTTCGAGATGAGTCTACTTGGTTCGTAATGACCAAAATTCCTCACTTAAAATACAAAGAGGTAGGACAAATTTACAAAGTAAGAGCCTACGAAGAACAAGGATTTAGAAATAGTAAAAATGAGTTGGGATGGGCAGATTTTCGACTAACAAAATATGCAGATATTCAAAAATGGTGAGAGTTAGTCATGTGCGCTTATTTAATGGTTTGTCTTCATAATGTATCCTTTAATCCTTTTGTGGCTCCCGTCCCAGACATCTATTTCATTAAGATACAGATGAAGGATATAGTTGGTCAATCAAAGGCGAACGATTCTGGATTAGTTCTAGTTCCCCTGGGAGAAAAAAAGCGAAGCAGCGCGGTGGACAGGTTCCCTGGCATAAAGCGACTGCTTCAAGACAGTCTCTTTCTATGGTGTCTATATCTACAACCAAGGAACTACCAGAATTTTCCCTTATGAACTAGGGCAAAAAGTGAATACAATTGATGGCGAGGGGTGCGCCTTCGTAAGGCGCATACCCAATCGCCATGTTGATGTCCTGAAAAAGTTACGAGTCGAATTTGCCGAACCGAAAATTACTGTTATGTGGGATGGCGCACCTGATCATCGAGCGAAATTAGTTAAACAAGCTGCATCCATCCTGGACATTAATCTTGAACCTCTACCTGGTTATAGTCCAGACTTTATGCCTGTTGAGCATCTATGGCAATGGTTGAGAGAGAATTTAACTTATCATATTTGTTATGATTCCCAACCAGATTTGATTGATGCCGTAACTGATTTTCAAGCTCAAATAAATCTCGAACCTTTGACAATTAGCGATCGCCTCTGGGTCAAAAAGTATCTTGAACCCGAAGAAGAAAAACTTCGGTTTTCAAAGTAGATGGGGTTTAATTACTTAACTGTTTAACTGTGAATAGCGATGATTGCGAACTTGCTCAAACGTGCCGTTGTAAACAAAATTTCTGACCATCTCTGCTTTGAAGAAATCATGGGGAAAACCAAGTTCGATCTGACTTACTGTATCTAATTGCTGAATTTGTTCTGTTGATAATTTGACATCTACACATTGAAGATTATCTTGAAGATGAGACACTTTTCTCGCCCCAACAATGGGGATTACGCCTTTACTTGATAACCAACTTAAAGCAACTTGAGAAGAATTTTTTCCTATTTGTCGAGCAACTTTATCTACTTCTTGGGCGATGGTAGTATTGCGATCGCTTTTCTCCACAAATCCTTCCATCATTTCATTATCTAATCTGCGTTCTTCCTTGTTACCATTGTCTTTGGTATATTTGCCTGTAAGCCAACCGCCAGCTAAAGGCGACCAAGCAGTTACACTAATATCTAGAGTTTGTGCCATTGGTAATAATTCTCGTTCTGGAGTACGTTGAATGAGACTATATTCAATTTGTAGACCGATAAACTGCGTCCAGCCTCTTAATTCCGCTAAAGTATTGCACTGAGATACAACCCAAGCAGGAGCATCGGAAATACCGATATATAATACTTTCCCAGCTCGAACTAAATCGTCAAAAGCCCGCATTACTTCGGCTGCTGGAGTCATAAAATCCCAAGTATGCAACCACAATATATCGATATAATCGGTGTTAAGGCGTTTGAGACTAGCTTCTACCGACTGCACCATATTTTTGCGCTGATTTCCGCCACCATTAGGATTTCCATCACCAAAACCATTGGTGTATTTAGTTGCTAAAACAACTGCTTCTCTTTCCGATGCCATAAACTCACCGAGAAACTTTTCACTCGTGCCATTGGTATAAACATTTGCTGTATCGAGAAAATTACCCCCAGCTTCGCGGAACACATCGTAAATTCTTTTACTTTCTTCTTTGGACGAACCCCAGCCCCAGTCTTCGCCAAAAGTCATTGTTCCCAAGCATAGTTCTGATACTCTTAGTCCGCTTTTGCCGAGTAGTTTGTATTGCATGATTATTTTCCTCTTTATATCTGTAAGATTAATCCCTGTAATGAGCATTACCCCCTGCTGCCACATCCATTCCATTCCCGAAATGTAGCGAGCTTCATCGGAGGATAGAAAAGCGATCGCTCGTCAAATAATTTGCTATCTTGAATTAATGTGAGCATCCAAATGTCCTGCATAATGTGAGAAAAAACGTCGTGCAGTCAGCAAATCAGAAGGATAAATTAAAGAAGTAGGTTGAGTATATCTAGAAAGTATTAAACATCCTGCATCATAAAATCGCTCTTTTATCAATTTGGAAAGTAATATTTCATATCTTCTAGCATAGGAAACACCTCTTTTATTCTGTTCAGTGTAGCTAGAAGCACGAAAATCTTCAAAAGCCCTAAAATGTGATTCTTTCAGTCTTACACAACAAGTAGATTTCTCATGTTCTTCTAAAACAAATAAATATCCTAACCAAGGTTTAATTTGGTCGCTAAATGCTCCTTCTCTATACACAGTCCATAAATCGTTAGCCGTTCCAATAGCTTCTTCTGTTCTGTTATTAAAATTGTTACCAAATGAGGGTCCTACTTGAGACTTGAACTCAATAGCAGCAACAAAAATGTTATGATCAACTATTAATAAATCCCATTTCTTTTCTGGTCGGAAGTATCCTGGTAAATCCAAGGATGACGAATAAAAAATGCAATCTTCAGAAAAACCTTTATTCAAAGCAATCTATGCTGCTATTTTTCAAAGCCAGACATTTGTTTTCCACCAGTAACAGCACCTCTGAAACCAGCATCACTTTTACTACTAGCCCTTTGTTTTTCAATTTGGCGATAGCGAATGTTCCAAAATTGCTCAATAGCATCTTGAACAAGCAGTTCTAAATGATTAAAAGTTGTCATTTTGTTATGCAAATCACATCTTCAAAGTAAACTTTACTCTTCTTGTACTGATTTGACTTGGTATTAACATGAGCTAAGTGACCTCGAACAATTTCTCTACCAACAATTTTGCTTTTAACTCCCAGATTTTTACAAATTTCTACATAAATTTCACCTAGATTAATTTCGTGTTCTTTAAAGTAAGATGATTGTACTACTATCAAAGCTTTCTTTTTAGGCTTTAATACTCTAATAATTTCCTTTAAAGACAATTCTGCATCCTTGAAATATTGCAATATGTTATGAAGATAATAAGAATTTGCTGCTTTACTTTTATGATTTTTTACTTTTTCTAACAATTGCAAGCATTTTTTTCCCCACAATGGATTTATTGATAAATTCTTATTTACTATCACTGGAGAACCGATTGTACTTTCTCTGATTAGTCTTAATGTTTTATGATTACTAATAATTAGAATTTCTGGTTTTGTGGACATTGCATAGTCTATCCTTGTTAAATAAGGAGGGGATGTAATTATTCCATCTATTATATTATCTTCAATATTAAGACTACGAGAGTCCATTTGAAGTGGCAAATGAATAATTTTATCTAATATAGGAGATAAAGATAATTCTAAATCAGCAATCATGGAATTTACTATTTTCTCAAATTGCCAAAGTATTTCTTCTTTGTTAATCTCTGGCTTTTTTGACATAGTTTTGATCCAAGTAGGGTTAGACCCACCCTTATATCCAGCTAACTTACGAGCAGTAATAAATAGTGCTGCTTTAAAAAAATCTGAGAAAGGATTAAAATTCGTAAGGATTCAGGTATTAAAAAGAGAGATAAGGTTGCACTCGTTAAGAAAATTATGTAATGTAACGGTAAGATGAACCAGGAACCTGAGTTAAACGAACTAAAAAAACTCAACCAGTTGCCAAAGAAAGAACTGGTGAAGC
>JBBSPC010000083.1:0-21861 GCA_038259125.1 Chroococcales cyanobacterium
ATCCATTCGTCAGAGGTGGCAACCATCTGCGCCAAATGATCGTTAGTCAAAACTGCCTCTGGTGCAGCCGAACCACATCCAGTAATCGCTATCCCTGCACCCATATTGTTCAATGTTTCACTCCGTTATTTATTAGGGCTTGTTGATTGATTTATATATTTATTTAGCAGAAGCCGCTTCTGTATGATTTATCTGTTCTTTAATTCTTTGGTTGTTGTAAACTTTTATCTTGGCTAATACATCATTATCTATTGCCTCTTTTGCCAAGCGAATCGCACTAAACATTGACCCCCGACGAGAGCTACCGTGGCTAATAATACAGATTCCCGCCACGCCAAATAACAATCCTCCACCATGTTCTGCGCGATCGATTCGACGTTTGATATTTTTTAAATTGGGCTTGAGTAGAGATGTTCCTACCTTACCGTGCAATCCTTGGGGTAATTCTTCCTTCATAATTTGCAGCATCACTTCGCCTATTGCTTCAGCAAACTTGAGAACAATATTGCCCACAAAACCATCGCAAACGATAATATCAAACTCTCCAGACAAAACATCTCTGCCTTCGGCATTACCCACAAAAAGAATCTGGGAATTATTCGACAGCAACTTATAGGTAGAGAGTGCCAACTCATTGCCCTTAGAAGATTCTTCGCCAATATTGAGCAATCCTACTTTTGGCTCTTCCTTGCCCAAAACATATCTACTGTAGATTGTACCCATCAAGGCAAACTGGTCTAGATATTTAGCTTTGCTGTCTACGTTTGCCCCCACGTCTAAAACGATGACCGATTGACCAGGAATAATGGTAGGTAATACTGCACCAATAGCAGGACGTTCGATACCTTGTAGGCGACCTAATCTTAGATGAGCCGATGCCATTGCTGCCCCTGAATGACCAGCAGAAACCACCGCATCAGCATTCTTTTGCTTAACTAAATTCATTGCCACATTGATCGAGGCTTTGGGCTTACGGCGAATCGCTTTTAGAGGTTCTTCCTTCATGGTGATTACATCTTCAGCGTGAACAACTTCAACTTGGGCTATTCCCTTGCCGTTATACTTTTCTAGTAACGGGCTTATTTGTTGTTCATCTCCCACCAGTAAGACATCTAAACCTAGCTCTGCTGAAGCTTGAACTGCCCCCGCCACAATTTCGTCAGGGGCGTAATCTCCCCCCATAGCGTCTACTGCGATTCTTGCGCGCTTTAATACCATTTAGCCAATTTTATAGAAGCCTCACAAATTTTAACAGTCTGAGGTTAGATCTTTTTAATATCTACGAGAAATAACTAAAGAACTTAACCAACCATTATCAAAAATGTTGACGTTGTGTTTATGCCATTTTAACTTTACAACTGTAAAAGTTTTTATTTTTAATGGGAGAAGGGATAATTTTAGTTCCTGGTAATTGGTCATAGTTATACAGCGAAGCTATTAGTCAACAAGGTTTGTTGCTCATTTTTTATCTATTGATAATTACATTTATGCTAGATTTAATTACTTCAAGTATGATTGCTGCTTGGCTAAATATCTTTGGGCAACCTAAGCAAAACTTGCAGCCTTTGCAAGAGTTTCCTTGGCAAAATTCAGTTATTTTTAATTTGCCTACTATTACTCAAGATCCATTGACTCAAAGCATTGTTAAAACTTATCTCCAAAATCTAACCACCCAAGGAATTAAACCCGAACAACAGGGAGTATGGGTGCAATCAGACTGGACAACATTAGCTAGTAATCAGGGAAAAACCCCGCTTCCTGCGGCTTCATTGAGCAAAATTGCCACTACTTTGACTGCACTGAATAAATGGGGCGCAAAACATCAGTTTACGACTAATATCTATGGTAGAGGTGGAGTTGAAAACGGTATTCTCACTGGAGATTTAATTGTTGAAGGAAGTGGCGATCCTTTATTTGTTTGGGAAGAAGCGATCGCTTTAGGCAACACCTTAAATCAACTAGGTATTCGTCAGGTGCAGGGCGATATCTTAGCGACAGACAAGTTCTATATGAATTTTGAAACCAAGCCAGAAATGGCAGGAGAATTATTAAAACAAGCATTTAATCAAAAGTTATGGCAAGGGGAAGTCACTCAGCAATACCTGCAAATGCCACCAGGAACAAAACAGCCAGAAATTGCGATCGCAGGTCAAGTTAAAGCAATTAAAAAAGTGCCATCAAATGCTCGGTTATTAATTACTCACAAGTCTTTGCCTTTAGCAGAGATCCTCAGACAAATGAATATCTACAGTAATAATCAGATGGCACAGATATTAGCTGATTTAGCTGGTGGGGCGAATAAAGTTGCTCAAGCTGCTGCCGATATAGCTGGCTTTCCCAGCACAGAAATTCACTTAGTTAATGGTTCAGGATTAGGGGAAGAAAATCGTATTTCCCCCCGCGCTGTCTGCAAAATGTTAATGACTATTGATAGACTGCTTGAAGAATATGCTTTTAGTGCAACAGACTTATTTCCCACCGCAGGCAGAGATATTGTCGGCACGGTGAAAAATCGGGGCTTACCTCCTGGTACAACTATCAAAACGGGAACACTAGATAATGTTAGTGCTTTGGCTGGTGTTATTCCAACGTCCGAAAGACTTGCTGGGCGATCGCAACACGATAAAGTTTACTTCACTATTATTAACTATGGTCATCAGGTGGAGTATTTTCGCCAACAGCAGGACAAGTTGTTAAATAAGCTAGTTCAGACGTGGGAACTAATACCCAATAGTTTTAGTTTGACTCAAGAAAATCACTGGTATCTAGGCGATCCTCAACGCAATCAGACTCAGTAACTGATGTTACGCACTCATCAAGATGTAAGGCTTGGGGACTTGGGGACTTGGGGACTTGGGGAGGGATGTACTACCTGCGTAGTTTCTCCTCGTCTCCTCGTCACCCCGTCACCCAATCACAACAAGTTACTTATTACTTTCTGACTTAACCGTATCTTGCTTAAATAAAAACTCTTACAAGTTTGGCTTTTAGCTTAATTTTTAAGTATTCTCCGTCTTGATTTCCCTTTCTGTCAAAGAGATCACTGACAAATTTAATAAGTGACGTTAATTTTTGAGATCGATTTGGGAACAATAGCAGTGTAAACCCTGAAATATTTTTTTTAAAGCCGATGAACGCAGTCAGAGTTTTTACTATCGCTAACAATGGTTTTCAAGAAGTCATGCGCGATCGCATTCTCTATTTTATTGGTTTCTTTACTTTACTCTTGCTGCTTGCCCAACGAATAATTCCTGAGATTGCTGCGGGAACTCATGAGAAAATTCTTTTAGACTTTGGTATTGGTGCGATCGCCATTTTAAGCGTGATTGTGGCAATTTTTGTGGGTACGGCTTTAATCAACAAGGAAATAGAAAAGCGTACTTTGTTAATGTTAATCCCCAAGCCGATTAGTCGCGCCGAACTTATATTAGGTAAGCATTTAGGACTGACTGCGGTACTCGCTGTGATGATTACAATTATGATGGGTATTTATTTAGCCATGCTCAGTTTTTCAGATATTAGCTACCCTACAGGTGCATTGATCATGGCAGGGGCTTATCTGCTTTTAGAATTAGCTTTAATTGTGGCTGTAGCCATCTTGTTTGGCGTATTTACTAGTTCAATCTTGGCTACCCTGCTCAGTTTTGGCGTTTATTTAATGGGACACTTTAGCGAAGACTTAGTAGAATTAGGTAAACTTAGCAAAAATGTCAGTATCGAAAGTTTAACTACCAGTCTGTATCTAGTGTTACCTAATCTTTCACGGCTAGATTTAAAGAATGAAGCAGTCTATGGTTTGCTCCCCAGTTCTACCGATCTTTTAAATCATGCTTTATATGGTTTGCTGTATACAGCTTTACTGTTGACTATTTCGATGATGATTTTTGCTCAAAAAGAATTTTAACGAATTTTATTTTAATTCAAGTTTTGTTCATGGGTAACTTGTTCCTAACGCCTTAATTATGCAAATTTCTCGGCACTATTGAATTGAGTAACTAACACAATCGCTTTTGCTTGTGAGGCTGAAAGATAAAAAAGTTTTTGGCTACTACAAAACTTACTGCAACAATAATACTTAAAATTGTATCGAGAAATATTGTGTAAAGGTTTATCTGAAATTCTGAACAAAATTAGAAGTTTGTCGGTATTATAAGAGCAAAACAGCCTAATATACATTAAGCCCTTACCAAGCATTAATCAATATGTCCGATAGTTCTGGGTCTATTTTACAACTACAAACAAAAATAACAGCACTCAGCAACGTGAATCTTCTTATTGCTACTGCTAACCCTGCTGATTTTCACGATATTACAGCTTCTCTATATGCAGCCAAAATTGATTTTACCTATGATATTGTCACTATAAATGAATTGGATACTAATCTACCTTATGCTTATGGGCAGTATAGTGCCGTTATTTATAATTATGCCCAGGTTACAAATGAGGATGTTGCTGATACTTTAGTTGAGAATCTTCAGTGGTGGTGTCATTTATATCCAAATGCACCTTTGATTTTGATCACTGATTATTTAGGTGATGAACGAGCAGTAGAATTAATTCAGGCTGGTGTTAGTGGTTATGTACTAAAACAAAAGCTATATCAATTACCTGATATCCTGGCAAAAACTCTATCTAATTGTGCCAAGCAGCAAAATATTGCTAATCAACAACAAAATCTAATTAAACAGCAGCAAAAGAAGATCCAGCAGCTAGAAATAGAAATACAAAGCTGGCTGGATCGAGAACAGCTAAACCTAGAACGTATTGCCCATCTAAATCATGAGTTGCGTAATCCTATTTCCTCTATGTTGGGCTTTGCAGGAATGCTCAAGGAGCAATATTATGGTACTCTCAATTGTAAGCAGATGCAGTATGTTAGTGCCTTACTTAGTGTAGGCGAATATATGCTAGATCTGGTCAACAATTATCTTGACCTAGTCAAAATTGATGCCAACAAGCAAATATTAGACATAGAAAGGCTTGCTGTAGCAGAAATCTGTCAGGCATCTTTATTTATAGTTACCGAAAAAGCCAAACAAAAAGGATTGGATTTAATTTTTAATTTAGAAGATAACATTGATTTTTGTACCGCCGATTCTGTTCGTCTCAAGCAAATTTTGGTCAATTTACTTAGTAATGCCATCAAATTTACCGATCGCGGTTCAGTAACTCTAGAAGTCAAACTTAAAGCAAATTGGCTGCATTTTTCAGTAATTGATACGGGAATGGGTATTTCGCCTCAAAACCTGACTAAACTATTTCAGCCTTTTCCTCAAATTACTAATCACTGTGAAAGCACTGGTTTAGGCTTGACACTGTCGCAAAAAATAGCCCAGCTTCACCAAGGTGATATTACAGTAACTTCTAGCTTAGGTAAAGGTAGTTGTTTTACGCTTTGCATACCTCAGTATCAGTGAACAATGAACAATGAAATTTTTTTGCTTATATAAATTCTGCGATCGAGATTAGCTACCATAAGAGTAGTAAGCAATGGATAGTTGGTTGAGTTAATGAGTGAGCAAAAATTAGAACAGTTGAAAAGTTTATTTCAGGGCATGGAAAAGGCTTTGATAGCCTATTCTGGGGGAGTTGACAGTACTCTAGTAGCTAAACTTGCTTACGATGTTTTAGGCGATCGCGCTTTGGCTGTGACTGCCGTTTCTCCTTCTTTACTTCCTGAAGAATTGATTGATGCTCAAACCCAAGCAGCACAGATTGGCATCAAACATGAGCTAGTGGAAACTCATGAAATGGATAATCCCGACTATACTTCTAACCCCATTAACCGTTGTTATTTTTGTAAAAGTGAACTTCACGACACTTTGAAACCTCTGGCTCTCAAGCGTGGCTATCCTTATGTTGTGGATGGAGTTAATGCCGATGATTTGCAAGACTATCGCCCTGGAATCCAAGCAGCAACAGAAAGAGGAGCGCGATCGCCTTTGGCAGAAGTCGGCGTTAGTAAACCCGAAGTGAGAGAAATTTCTCGTAGTCTGGGGTTAGCCTGGTGGGACAAACCCGCTCAACCCTGTCTTAGCTCCCGTTTTCCCTATGGTGAAGCTATTACCGTTACTAAGTTGCAACGGGTAGGAAGAGCCGAAATTTATCTACGTCAACTAGGTTATCAGAATTTGCGAGTGCGATCGCAATCAGACACTGCCAAAATTGAACTACCCGCAGCAGAAATTACCCAGTTTGTGCAACGGGTTAATTTACCTCAACTAGTTAAGGCTTTTCAAGATTTGGGATTTGTTTACGTCACTCTCGATTTGGAAGGTTATCGTAGTGGAAAACTAAATTCAGTAATTAGTAATTAGTAATTAGGGGCAACAGCCCTTTGGGTTCGACATCGGAAAGCATTCCCTTGCGCCTTCGGACGAAGCGGGGTCTCGACCCACCGCAACTGTCTCACCTTTCGCCCGTACAAAAGCTAAGAATTATGGAAATAATTATTCCCATCGCTGCGGTTTTAATTTTATGGTTGTTATTTACCTGGTCAATTAAAGTTTTCAAAGCCAGTATTACAACTTTCTTGGCGATCGCTGCTATTGTTATTTTACTACAAATTGTTTTTAATATTAGTTCTGAGCAGATTCTTCAGGAATTGATTTCTTTAGTTGAGCGTCTCAAAAAACTAATTTTAGGCAATTGATATTTTATTATTTACATAGCAGCAGCGATTTTTTAAATATGGGGTTAAGCTAGACATTTCGCTAGTTAAATTAGACTTAATTTTATATTTAAATCGTCTAGGAATTATGTCTTCTAAAAGCTTGAATAACAAAGGACAAAAGCCGACAGTTAATACTCAGCTAAAATCTGGTATTGTTCATAAACCATTTGCTACAGGAACAATTAATATTTTCAACCCTTATCGAAGTAAGAAGAAGGGAGAAATAAACAAGCCTAAGTTATTTTTAAATGACGAATTAGAGAAGAAAAAAGAGGAGACAGGAATAAACTCTATCTTCGAGCCATCCGCCCTAGAATTACCTGAAATAGGATATCAGGATAGAAATTGGCTAGACAGCTTACTCAGTCCTTGGGGAATTAGCGCGATCGCAATTCTCTTCTTTGCCAATTTGATTTCGGCTGCGGTTATCTGGCGCAATGCTTCTGTAGTCATCAATCCTAAACAGACATCAGCAATATCTACGGTAGGAAATGCCGACTTATCTGCCCAAGAATTTATGCCTTTAAATTTGAGTACATTAAGCAAAATGAAGCCGATTGAAGATACTTCAATAGAAGAATCCAAGCCCAATATTACGCCTATTAGTCCTGCTCTTGCACCTTTAAATAATGTTACAAATCTTGCAGCAATTAATACTCAATATTACTATATATTAACTGAATATACAGGAGATAAATCTTTGTCTGAAGCTAGACAAAAAGCCAAACAAATTTCTTTAGTTAATTTACCTCAAGGGGTGTTTATCTATTTAGGAGCCTTTACCGACAGAGAACAAGCTAGTAAGTTTTTAGCTCAACTACGAAAAGAAAATTTTGCTGCTTATATATATCCCTTTAACTAATTTTGTTTATAGCAATTATATGACTCTTTAACTTTATTTTTTCGCCAATTAAATTATATTTGTGTAAAAAATATAATTTAATTGCTTCAATTTCTGAATTAGCAGGAAATGTCGTTATTACCATAAATAGGCTGATTTTTTTGTTTTAATTTTTTGTCTTAAATTGTATATTAAGACTGCAAATAAATTACAGGTTGATAGTAATTGCTTTTTTTTTGACAATTTCAACCTGCAAAATTTATTGTTTTTCAGGTAATAGTACATTTTCTCGGAGATCGACAGTACACTAGGATAATATGTCACACTAGAAACGTGAAAAGTAAAATCACGTTCTTAATAAGTAGTTGATGGTGGGCTTAGTATCCTGGAGTCTGCCAAGCCTATACTTTTTTGTAAACGATTAAAGGATATATAAAGTCATGGGATTATTTGATCGCCTTAGCAGAGTTGTTCGATCCAATATTAACGATATAGTCAGCAAAGCCGAAGATCCAGAAAAGGTACTGGAACAGGCAGTAATTGATATGCAGGAAGATTTGGTGCAGCTACGTCAAGCTGTTGCCAGAGCGATCGCAACTCAAAAACGCACCGAACAACAGTACAATAAAAATCAGTCAGAGGCTAATAGCTGGCAGCAAAGGGCGCAGTTAGCTTTATCCAAAGGAGATGAGAATTTAGCTCGCGAAGCATTAGTCCGCAAAAAATCTTTTGCCGACACCGCTGCTACTCTAAAAGCGCAGCTCGATCAGCAAAGTGGTACTGTTGGTACTCTTAAACGCAATCTAATTGCTTTAGAAAGCAAAATTTCCGAAGCAAAAACTAAAAAAGATATGCTCAAGGCAAGGGCAAATGCTGCCAAAGCCAACAAGCAGCTACAGGACTCAGTGAACAACATTGGTACTAGCAGTGCGATGGGCGCATTTGAGCGCATGGAAGAAAAGGTGATGCAGGTAGAAGCAGAATCTGAAGCCGCAGTCTCATTAGGTGGAACTGGTCTAGAGCAGCAGTTTGCAGCCTTAGAGGCAGGTAGTGGGGTTGATGATGAATTGGCAGCGATGAAAGCTCAATTGTCTGGAACTTCTGTGGAAACCCCAAAACTGGAGGCAGCCGACACACCTGCACCCCAAGATGCCGTAATTGATGCAGAATTAGATGAGTTACGTTCTCAACTCGACAAGTAAATAGCAAACAGCCCAGCAGGGGTGATTCGTGAATCGCCCCTACACTAGAATCTAAAATCACTTTTCTTGGCTTTCGAGCAATTTACTTAGAATTAAATGAGCCTGCTCGAAGTTGGGCTTAAGCTCAATTGTACGACGCAAACAGGCGATCGCTTCTTCAAGTTGGCGTTGTTTGAGTAAATTCTTTGCCAAACTAAAATACTCTTCAGCTTTAACTCGATTGGGTTCTAAAGTAAATGCCTCGTACCAATAAAGATTAGCTTTTTGTTGTTCTCCCAATTTTTGATAAACTCTTGCCAAATTACGATAGCTTTTACTATATTTAGCATCAAGCTGTAACGCTTCTTGATAACAGCTAATTGCTTTTGCCCACTGCTGTTTTTGAGCATACAAACTACCCAGATTATTCCAGGCAACAGCAGAATCAGGATGTTGCTCTGATGCAGGATTTTTAGATGGTATAGCTACTAAGGCTGAAGAACTAGATTCTGCTTTAGGTAATAATCGAGGTACAACACTTTTTGGTGATGGCGAAATTATGTGAGCTTGTGGAACATTTCTGCGTTTGGCTTTAAGTTTAGATTGAGACAACAGATTTTTAATAGGCTTATCTTTTGTAATTGAGCTTTGGAGATCGCTATTCGGACTGGCTAAGGAAATTAGCTGATGATAGTAAAATACTGCTTTTTTCCATTCTTCTAGCTCTTCTAAAACTTTTACTAGCTGTGTTAGTTCTTGTTTTGCCTGGGGATTTAGCTTGACTCCCTGAATGTAAAAAACACTTGCTTCTTTACTTTTTCCTTGCTGATATAGTTCTCGGGCAAAATTAAAATGTTCTTCGGCAGTTAAGATTTCAGGTTCTAAATTTACGGCTTGACAGAAACATTCCAAAGCTTGGTTTATATCCCCTAATTCCTCCCAAATTTGAGCCAAGCTACGATATGCTCCAGCTAGATTAGGATCTAAAATTACAGCCTGTTGAAAGTAGTCCAAAGCGTTCTGCCAGTTTTTTTGTTCAGCATACAAACTGCCCAAATTAGCGTATATGACTGCTGAATTAGGATTATAGGCTAGTGCTTTAGCGTATGCTCCCAAAGCTTCAGCTTGTTTACCCTGACGTTGCAAGATGTTGCCCAGAATTTTATAGGCATCTACAGTATCAGAAGCAATTTCTAAAGCATTTTTACAGGCAATCATGGCTTTATGCCAATTTTGCTCCTGGAAATACATCCACGCTTGTTCCGAGTAAATCCGCGCAATTGACTTTTTCTGCTGTTGATTTGGCTGCTCCAAGTGATTTGGTTGAGTTATCGTTAAAGATTGAGTGTCTAAATTGTGATAATTAAGACTATCTTTTGAAGGCAGGGTGGAAGTACTAGAATTTGTGTTCATCGAACTCGCGCATATAAAGAATTCGGCTAAGGAAGAAAGCTGGTCAATTTTATCTCAGGAAATTTTTAATCGCCATATTGACGTTGTTAAGTTGAAGTATGAGTTTGATAGTGATGCTGTTCGTAGCCATAAGCTGTAAGCTATAAGCTATAAGCTTTTAAAATTAGTGAATCGATAAATTAGTTTAAATTTGATGCAATTTGCCAATCGCCTCCAAAATCTCGCTCGTAATGTATTTGCGGACATGGATCGAGCCAAAACTGAAGCTAAAAATTCTGGAAAAGAAATTATTGATTTATCCTTGGGTTCATCAGATTTACCTGTAGAAGACTCGACAATCAAGGTGATTGAAGCCTCTTTAAAAGATCCTGATACTCATGGCTATCTGCTTCATGCTGGCACCAAAGACTTTCGGGTGGCGGTAGCTAACTGGTATCGCCATCGTTTTGGTATGGCTGTCGATCCTGAAACTGAGGTATTACAGCTAATTGGTTCTCAAGAAGGCACTGCACACTTACCCTTAGCAATTCTTAATCCTGGAGATATCGCTTTATTACAAGATCCTGGTTATCCTTCCCATGCTGGGGGAGTTTATTTGGCTGGAGGAGAGATTTATCCTATGCCTCTTTTAGCAGCCAATAACTTTTTACCCATTTTAGAAGATATTTCTGCTGCCACGTTAGCTAAATCGAAAATGATGGTGCTAAGTTATCCCCATAATCCCACAACAGCGATCGCACCTCTAGCTTTTTTTGAACAAGCCGTAAGCTTTTGTCGTCAGCACAACCTAGTTCTCGTTCACGATTTTCCCTATGTCGATCTGGTATTTACCGATGCTGGTACTAATTTCCTTGCACCTTCAATTCTGCAAGCCGATCCTCATAAAGAACTAAGTATAGAATTTTTTACCTTGTCTAAGTCCTATAGTATGGGCGGATTTCGTATTGGTTATGCCATTGGCAATAGTTCTTTAATTCAGGCTTTAAGACAAATCAAAGCCGTTGTCGATTTTAATCAATATAAGGGAATTCTTAATGGTGCGATCGCAGCTTTATCTGGTTCACAAGAGTCTGTAACCGAAACCGTCAAAACTTTTCAACAGCGTCGAGATGTTTTTGTTCAAGCTCTTAATGAAATTGGTTGGCAAGTAGAATTACCAAAAGCCACCATGTATATTTGGGCAAAACTTCCTCCGTTCTGGCAACATAGATCCGTTGACTTCTGTACTAAATTGGTGGCTCAAACTGGCGTGGCAGCATCTCCTGGTGCAGGTTTTGGGCAAGCAGGAGAAGGATATGTGCGCTTTGCCTTGGTTAAAGATCCTGAAACTCTCCGTCAAGCAGCAGCAAAAATTGACCAATTTCTGCAAATAAGCAAATAATTACCAACTACAAAAAAGTTTTTCTGTTCTGACTCTTCGCTCCTCTGCTTTCTATGACTGCAATAAAAAACAAAGTCGTCGTTATGCTACGAAACTTTTATGATGTTAGGAGATCGCCATGACTACGAAAACAAAGCATTCATCTGGCAAGAAAACGCCTTTAATTTTGCTTATGGCGATCGCCTGTGGTATTACCATCGCCAACCTTTACTACAACCAACCTCTACTTGCGCTACTGGCAAAAGACTTTAACGCTTCAGTTCATGCAGTAGGTTTGATCCCTACTCTGACTCAAATTGGCTATGCACTAGGTATTCTGTTGCTTGTACCCTTGGGCGACCTGTGGGAACGGCGCAGACTGATCGTGGTGATGATGATACTAACGTCTTTCGCTCTAGCTATTGCAGCCAGTTCGCCCAACCTGACCTGGCTAATTATCGCTAGCTTTATGATTGGCGTGACTACGATTGCCGCACAGATTATTATTCCTTTTTCGACTCAGCTAGTAAAGCCTCAGGATCGGGGTAAAGCGGTGGGTATAGTGATGAGCGGAGTATTTATCGGCATTTTGCTGGCGAGAACGGTGAGCGGATTTGTGGGCGTGAGCCTGGGGTGGCGGGCAATGTATTGGATCGCTAGCGGACTGATGCTAGCACTGGCTGTGGTGATGGCAAAAGTGTTGCCACGCAGCCAGCCCACGTTAACAATGTCTTATGGAGGGTTGATGAGATCGCTTATCTACCTGCTCCGAACCGAGCCACGACTCCAACACGCTTCTTTAATAGGCGCGATGTCGTTTGGAGCCTTTAGTGCCTTTTGGAGTACCCTTGCCTTTTTGTTAGAACAGCCACCCTACCACTACGGCAGCGATATTGTTGGACTGTTTGGGTTAGTAGGTGTTGTCGGTGCAGCCATTGCTCCCATTGCGGGTAAAGTTGCGGACTATCGCAGCCCTCGGCTCGCGGTTGGACTGGGGCTGGTGACGACCGCTTTTTCTTTTGTTGTGTTTTGGGCGTTTGGCTATCAGCTCTGGGGATTGATAATAGGCGTGATTATACTTGATTTGGGGGTGCAAGCGACCCAGATTTCTAATCAAACCAGTATTTATCAGCTGCCGACAGAAATTCACGGCCGTTTGAATGCCGTTTATATCATGCTTTACTTTGTGGGCGGTGCATTGGGATCTTTTTTAGGCGATTATGCTTGGAACAACTTCGGTTGGAGTGGAGTTTGCGCTCTGGGCTTGGGACTGATGGCGATTGCGGCTATTGATTATGTTCGAGGGCGAAACAACAGAACTCGCAAAAAGCCTTAATGATCTCTCTTCTGTCACTCTAGGATAATTTAACGAATTTGCGCCATTTTAGCCAACAAGAAATCAGGGTTTAACCGACTTTGACAAAAGAGAGCTATTGTCGTCCCGCTAGAGATTTAGGTAAGGGCGAATGGCGATTCACCGGAAATGTTAAATACAAATTAGTATTTGCTAGGCATTATGATAATGGCGATTCACTGTTATTTTAGAGTAGCATCAAGTTTTTAGGGGATCGACATTTGGGCATCTAAAATTGCTTGTCTTGCCCAGCGATCCGCAGCTAAAATATCATCTAAGTTAGGTTGAGCAGTGTTTTGAGTACTAAAGCGATCGCAAACTTGCTCAATTAAACGCGGAATATCTAAAAAGTCAATTTTCTCGCTCAAAAATAACGCTACCGCCTGTTCATTGGCTGCATTCAAAACCGCAGGCATTAATCCCCCTGCTCTTCCCGCAGCATAAGCTAGCTGCATACAGGGATATTTTTGGTGGTCTGGCTCACGAAAAGTCAAATCCCCTGCTTTGACTAAATCTAACTGTTCCCATTTGGTAGAGATTCTTTCTGGCCAAGATAGGGCATAAAGTAAAGGTAAACGCATATCAGCCCAGCCCAACTGCGCTAAGACAGAAGTATCCTGAACTTCAATTAGAGAATGGATGATACTCTGGGGGTGAATAACTATATCAATGCGATCGTAATCAACGTCAAATAAGTAATGTGCCTCGATTACCTCTAACCCCTTGTTCATCAGCGTTGCTGAATCAATCGTAATTTTTTGTCCCATTGACCAGTTAGGGTGCTTGAGAGCATCTTTAACCGTCACTGAAGCTAATTCCTCGACGGGCAAATCCCGAAAAGACCCCCCTGAAGCTGTCAAAATAATACGTCGTAAGCCTCCTTCTGGAATACCCTGGAGACATTGAAAAATTGCCGAATGTTCTGAATCAGCAGGAAGTAGCTTGACCTGATGTTTTTTGACCAGGGGTAAAACTACAGGCGCACCTGCAATTAAAGTTTCTTTGTTAGCTAAAGCAATATCTTTTCCAGCTTCGATAGCTGCAATGGTGGGTAATAAACCCGCACAGCCGACGATTCCTGTAACTACGCTTTGGGCATCACCATAACGAGCGACTTCACAAATGCCTTCTTGACCAACCAATATCTGAGGCTTATTGGGCAAAAAAGCGATCGCCTCTTTTAATTGTGTCAACTTTTTTTCATTGCCTAAAGCAACTATTTCTGGCTGAAATTTACTAATTTGTTCAGCCAAAAGAGCAACATTACTCCCTGCTGCTAAACCCACCACCCGAAATTTATCAGGATTATCAGTAACAATATCCAGGGTCTGTGTGCCAATAGAACCAGTAGACCCCAAAATAGTAATTGCCTTCATGTTTTTTATATAGCGACTAATATCTATCATCACTATATGTTCTTGAGTGGGCTGAAGTTAAGATTTTTTTATATAAGTCCTCATAACAATGTTTCCGATCTAACTGCCCTAACTGCCCTAACTGCTATACAAATAGCTTTTTAAAGCTGATAAATCTAATAATTCAAAGCTTGACAAAAACTCTAGTAGTCTAGCTGCTATTTTACTTACACCCTGGGCAGCGTTAGACTCAATATTTAAGGGAATAACAGGATCGTGGAGAGATAGGCGTAATAAAAACCAGCCAGTTTCGTCCTCAGATTTGCAAGCTATTCTGACTCCTTCATAGTTGTTAGGTACAATTTCCCAATCTGTTTGAGTAGTGGCAAATTTTTTTAACCGCTCGATTACATTGTTACCGTAAGTCTGAAAATCAGCAGTTTTTATCTTTAAGCGAAATTCTTCGCTGGCTGCTGGCTCTTGTAAACTGCTAATCAGATCTGTAATTAGTTTTCCCTGCAACTTAGTTCTGGCTAATTCAACTAATAGTTTCGTGGCTAGATATGCCCCATCATCAAGAAAATAATTCTCCTTCATTGCCCCATGTCCAGAGGTTTCAATTGCCAGCCAAGATTCCTCTCCAGAATTATCTAGCCTCATTGATTCATTAATCACGTTTTTATATCCTCGTCTAAAACGATGATGTTTCCCTGCTAGCTGCTGTTCAATAAATTGAGTTAAGCCATCTGAGGTAATTGAATCGGTGACTATAGTTGAGTCTGGATGTTCTCGTAAGACAATTGCTGCAATTAAGGCAATCATACGGTTTCGATTTAGCTCGTTTCCCTGGTGATCTACGGCTGCTGCGCGATCAACATCTGTATCAAAGATAATTCCCAGATCGGCTTGATGGTCGACAACAGCTTGGCAAATTGCCTCCATTGCCTCTTTGTTTTCTGGATTGGGAACATGATTGGGAAACGTACCGTCAGGATCGAGGAACTGGCTACCTGTCGTATCTGCCCCTAAAGGTTTTAGGACTCGATCTACATAAAATCCTCCTGCACCATTCCCCGCATCTACCACTATTTTTAAGCCTGTTAAAGGTTGCTCAAAGTTATCAAGATGATTTACCCCTTGACGAACAGTCTCGACTAACCTGGCTGCATAAATAGTCATAAAATCCCGCTTTGTAGTTTCTCCTTTGGCTGCACCGATAGTTAGTTTTTCGGCTTCGCTTATCGCTAAAATATCGCTAATATCTGGTTTTCCTAAACCGCCTTGGGGAGTAAAAAACTTCAGCCCATTACGGTTAAAAGGTAAATGACTAGCGGTGAGCATAATTGCTCCATCACAGTTAAACCCATCTGTGACGGTACTCATAAACATAGCGGGAGTAGAGGCAATATCGAAGTCATAAACTCTACATCCTGCGATCGCAATTCCCTCAATCACAGCCTGACTCAGGGCGTTTCCAGATAAACGGCTATCTCTTCCCACTGCAATTGTGATCTCTTCAGCAGGTTTATTTGCCTGTACCTTTAGCCACTGGACAAAAGCATTACCAAGAGTTTTGGCTACATCAGAAGTTAAATTAACCGCCTCATCAGCAACGCCTTCTAGGGCGACTCCACGAATATCAGAGCCATTTTGCAGCTTTTTCCAGTCGATGTTATTCATTGTTTTAATAGCTAAAGTTATTTTTAATCAGGAAAATGAAACTGTTTGTCCCAAGTCCAATAATAGCTATAGCCCCAAATTCTGCAAAATCTTGGTTATTAAGGCAAAAAATAGCCCACCGCCACGCCGTTTTACCTTAGTTTATGACCTGGAATACCAGGATGGGAATTGGCTGCTCTAGTTTCTGTTTCCGAGTACTGGCTCGGTATACTGCCACCAGAGCTATTGCTATTCCCGACATAAATCAAGCATAGATCAATAAACTTGAGAGGTAGTCACCAACGTGGTAGTGGTACTTTATTCATCATAATCAGTTTTTAGAATTTAGCAAGAGGCATTTATGAAGGATAAGGAGTAGTTTTTTGTAATATATAGTTAAATCAGAAGTTATGACGATAGTATGAGAGTGCGACTCGTTTAGTAGAAACGTACTAATAATTAGTACGGAGATTACTAGCATGGATCGGCTAAATGCCATATAGCTAAGCTAAATATACCATGACAACTGAATATCCGTGAGAATGCGAAAAATCCTGTAATAAGGAAGAAGATTAGTCATCTTATAAACTCAAGTCTCTCTCCCCAGGTGTTGGGGGTAAAAGCACTTTCCCTGGAGTAGTAATACCAAGGATAAGCTGACGTACCGACTTTAATTAGGAAGATAGTAAATAAGTAGTAGCGAATATGTCTAAAACACATCCAATACCAAAATTGAATAGTGTGGAATGGAGCGCGATTAACTGGCGTAAAGTCGAGTTAACCACGTTTAAACTACAAAAACGAATCTATCAAGCCAGCAAAGAGGACAATGTACAAAAGTTACGGAGACTACAAAAAACTCTTCTCAACTCATATTACGCCAAATTATTAGCGGTCAGAAAGATATCCCAAGACAACACAGGTAAAAAGACAGCAGGAGTAGATGGGGTTAAATCCCTAACACCAACGCAACGTCTCAAACTCGTTGACAACCTAAAGCTAAATGATCAATCCAAACCCGTTCGTCGGGTATGGATACCGAAGTCAAATGGTAAAGAACGTCCATTTGGGATACCTGTAATGCACGATAGGGCAGTCCAAGCTTTAGTCAAAGCAGCATTAGAGCCAGAATGGGAAGCCCGTTTTGAACCAAATTCATACGGTTTCCGACCAGAAAGAAGCTGTCATGACGCAATAGAAAGCATCTTCAACGCAATTAGATATAAATCTAAATACGTTTTAGATGCTGATATAGCAAAATGCTTTGACCGCATAAATCATTCCAAACTCTTAGAGAAAGTAAACACTTTATTTTTCATGTATGAATGCTGAAATAACTTATAGTCCTGCATACACGGTAGTTCCCACATACGAATGTTTTAATAGATGTAGTTACTGTAATTTTCGGGTTGACTTGGGGACAGAAGGTTTTTTCTCTTTAAAAAACATTGCCAAACAGCTACAAAGCTTAAAGAAAGATTTGGTAATAGAGATACTTGTTGTCAGCGGAGAAGTCCCTTTACTATCTCCAAACAGAGCTACCTGGTTTGCCAAAATCTATAAAACCTGTGAACTAGCTTTAGCTATGGGTTTTTTGCCTCATACAAACGCTGGTATTTTAAGCTGGCAAGAAATGAAACAGTTAAGACTGGTTAATGTTTCTATGGGTTTAATGCTAGAACAGTTAAATCCTAAATTTATGCAAACTGTGCATCAGTACGCACCCAGCAAAGATCCAGAATTACGTTTACAGCAATTAGAATGGGCAGGAAAGCTCAAAATCCCTTTCACAACTGGATTGCTTTTAGGTATTGGCGAGACAAAGTTAGATATTGAAGAATCGTTAAAAGCGATCGCCATATTACAAAATAAATGGGGACATATTCAAGAAGTAATATTGCAGCCTCACAGCATAGGTAGTCAGCAGCAATCAGATATTCCCAGTTTTGAGCCAATTCATTTACCAAAAATTATTGCTCAAGCTAGGAAAATTCTCCCAGAAAGTATTTCTATTCAGATTCCACCTAATTTAGTACCAGATCCTGCTTTTTTACTGAAGTGTCTAGCAGCAGGAGCAACAGACTTAGGAGGAATTAGTCCCAAAGATGAAGTTAATCCAGACTATCCTCACCCTACTTATCAATCTTTATCAGAAATTTTACAGCCTGCTGGTTGGAATCTTAAACCCAGACTGCCAGTGTATCCTCAGTACTATTCTTGGCTATCTCCCAGCTTACAAAAAACAATATCAGCGAAAAAAGAATTTAATTGCTTAAATTTGATAAAGTCATGCTATGATTGAAATCCGTGGAAATAAGTGTCGTCTATTTCCGCACGGGTCGCTAGCTCAATGGTAGAGTACTCGGCTTTTAACCGATTTGCTCTGGGTTCGAATCCCAGGCGACCCATTTTTAGAAAAGCTGTGCATTCACAGATTAAATGTCGTTGTTAACAGATTATTGTCGTAGGTTCACAAGCTTTTGTCGAGAGTGCGAAAAATAAAGTTGTTCACTTCTTAGTGAGTTATTGCGCTCTAAGTAAAAGCATACTCAAGTTAGTTTGGCTCAAGCTTTGAGCTAATAATGTAGCTAAAAGCGTATTTTGTCACTTGAATATTAGCCTTTGCAGTAAGTTTGGTAAGCTTTTTGAAATTCTGCTGCTATTTCATCTGCAAACCAAGAAGGTTCTAAAATCTCGGCATTAGAACCATATTGCATAATTCTTTGTCGAAACCAGAACAAACAATCTTCTTCTGTTTTTATTTTTGTCCATTTACCATTGGAATCGCTCTCTAATATTTGCTCATGATCGCGACGCGGCTTATAGTTAATCATGGCTTTACTGAGAAGATAAGTAATTGGTAACGTAGCAAAAGCAGTAGTAATCCATTGACTTTCCGATGGTGGAAACACTCGAAGAATGCGATCTACTCTAAAAGGCTGATTTTTTTCTACCCAATGATTACGGTAATTCCAATTTGGAAGATAGACAAAAAGATAAAGAACTCCATTGTGCAGTCTTAATTCCGAACGATCTATATCCCAATTGTGTTCGTCACCTTTGCTACTTCGATATCGAATTGAGTAACGACATCCTTTATCAATTCTTTCTTGTAACTGTGTCACAATATTTTGAATTTTTGTTTCGGCATAATCTACTGGAGGACTAAAATTAACTTTAAGATTGAGTAATTGTTCTCTATCGTCTAGGTTGCCAATTCTTGCGATTTGTCCTGCTTCAGCAGAAAAACCCATATCAGACAAAATATAAGCTGCGGTGTATATTGCTTGTTTTTGTTGTTGGGAAAGAAGTACAGGGAAACTAGATTCTAATAATTTATAAGGTTTGCTGGGCGCACTCTCTATTTTGAAACCACAATTTTTCAGCTTGCTGATGGTTCTGGTTACTTTCTGTAAAGTATCACCATCTTCTTTTCCATATTTAGCAAGAAATTGACTCATTTTATCGGTTAATTCGGTTCTTTTTCTCGGTTTTTCTGCCAATAGCTCAATTATTTGAAGGGCAAAAGCAATCTGACTATACTTGTTATCATTTTTTGATGTCATACTTAAACATTGGAGTATAACTAATATCAAATTTAATCGATTATACTAACGTAGATTAATTTATGGTTTTTTTCTAAAATGGAGTAGCTTTACAAAATGCCAACTGTAGAACAAGCTAAACAAACTGTAATACTGTTGCATTAGATATCAACTTGTTTTCAGCCAATTAACATTGTTAGATACGATCGCAAATACAAAACAATCTATGTCCAAGCAGGCGAGACAGACAGCATTGCTTTAATTATTAACTTTGATGGTAGGTGGGAATTTGTCTAAATCAATTACTGAAATGACAATAGCGGAATTGAAAAACTATCTTGCCGAACATAGAAACGATGATGAGAAGTTCAGTCAGGCTATGGGCGAACTATTAAAAAAACTACCAGATCGAGAAAAATGGCATCAACCTTTCATCGATCTAGAAGATGCAGAACAGTTTTTTCAACAAAATCCTCTTCAATAGCAGTTGTAATCATTTTTTGACTACGAGATTTTCTAAATCGGGATTAAATTAGCAACAGTTCGAGCGATAATTGTTGGCTGCGACCGAAAATGAAAATAATTCTTAAGCCTTTATACTCAAAGCTAAACGCTGGTGTGCAAGGTTGCCCTATAGGATGCCAAAGCACCTGTAAAGTAAAACCTTATTTAACTTGTAAGGGCGAATGTCCCCTATCTACACATCAGGTAGAAACTTATAGACAGATTACTCAATCTGATGCAGATATTATTTTTAATACTTCTGTCACAGGTGATGGTAAGTCTTTAGCTGCTTATTTACCTGGATTGTTAGACAACCAATTTCGGACGATGGGCTTGTATCCGACAATTGAATTAGTAGAAGACCAAACCAGACAGCAAAAAGAATATCATATCCGTTTCAATCTCGATCCCACTTATAACATAGATCGTCTTTATGGCATGGAGTTGAGCCGTAAAGTAAAAGAACAAGAAAGCGATCACTTTAATATTTTAATCAACTCCATCGAGCAAAAGCCAGTTATCTTAACCAACCCCGATATTTTTCATTTTATTACTCATTTTAGCTATCGCAATCCTGCTAAAAGCGCGGAAACTTTACCTTTTGCTTTAGCAGACTTTCCCAATCTTTGGGTGTTTGATGAATTTCATATATTCGGCTGTCACCAAGAAACAGCAGCATTAAACAGCATGGCGTTAATTCGGCAAGCATCCCTCAAAAAGAGAAAGTTTTTATTCACCTCAGCAACTCCCAGAGAAGATTTTATTCAACAACTCAAACAGGCTGATTTTAAGGTAGCAGAAGTAAAAGGACAATATAGCAGTGAAGCTAAACCTGGATATAGACAAATTTTACAAGAAGTCGAATTAGAGTTTGTTCATTTAAAAGATACTAATACCCTAGATTGGCTGTGTCAGAATAGCGATCGCATCCGCACTAGCCTAGAAGCAGAAACAAAAGGTAGAGGACCTAATTATTGTTAATTCTGTTGCCTTGGCAGGTAAAACAGTAGCAAGATTACAAGAATTGTTATCGTCTGATATTACTGTCAAAGAAATTAGCGGAAGATGCGATCGCAATGAAAAAGATGAAACCAGAAGACAGCTAGAAAATGCCGACAAACCCGTCTTGGTAGTGGGAACATCAGCAGTAGATTTCAAGATTCACTTACTAATCTGCGAAGGTAGCGACTCAGCAACAGTCATTCAACGTTTGGGAAGATTAGGTCGTCATGCGGAGTTTAATAACTATCAGGCTTATGTATTAATTAGCAATCACGCCTCTCATATAATCCCACGACTGAAAGAAAAAATAACAGATATTAGTATTACCAGACAGCAGTTAACACAAGCTATTGAGAATGCTTTTAATCTACCACAACAGTTTGCTCAATATCGCCATAAATGGGGAGCATTACAAGCACAAGGTATGTTGGCTCAAATGATGCAGGAAAACCCCAAGGTAATGAAATTAACGAGCGATCGCGTCAAAGAAGATTTACAGCACGTTTATGGAAAAAAATTAGAGTCGGCAAGGAAGTATTGGTATAAGAAAAACGAAGTAGATAAAGCGATACAGACGGAGATATTACGTTTTCGTGGTGGTTCTACTTTACAAGCTGCCGTATGGGATGGCAAAAGGTTTTATCAGTACGATCTGTTGCGACTTCTACCATACGCTTTGGTAGAAATAATTGATCGCGATACTTATATCGCTGCTGCAACTAAATACAATCATATTGAAGAAGAATTTAACGATAAATATATTAATGTCTATGTTCGACAACGGTTCGGACAAAATTAAGAAGCAATAATACCGTAGTTAGAAAGGCTTCGGTAGTTAGGATGGGATTTAATCAAAGTTGGCTCAAGATCTAACTGTTGAATAAATCGTTCTAGTAGATGTTGATTGAGGGTACGGCGTTTATAACTTGCCATTGAAAAAATAAAATCAGAATCAGAATTATGTTGTTGAATAG
>JBBSPC010000084.1:0-21670 GCA_038259125.1 Chroococcales cyanobacterium
ATTAAAAAAGGCAAAAAAGAGAAAAAACCAGAACCCAGCCCACCGATTGCCGTCTAATCTTCTTTACAATCAAGCTAATTACTGAAGACAAATTCGCGATGAGTATTCGCGAATCATTTTGCTGTTTGTCCAAAGTCCAAATATCGTTCAATTAAAATGATAGCCACGATATCATCAACAGGACGAGGAGGAACTCTTAATCCTTGAGGAACGAGACGCTGTAAACCTTTAGGGGGATACATTAACCAATAGCGATCGCCAGCCTCTAAAGTGCTATTTTTCTCATCTACCGTCACTAAAGGACATTTGTTAGCCAAGTTAGATTCAATTTGTTGACCCCAGCTTTTTGAAGTAGTGCCATCGCCCATAACAATTAAGTCAATAGTAAACTGCTGACATAACTCTTCAATTTTGGCGATCGCGCTGACAGAATCTATCACCTGATGATAAACAACTTTTTTCTTACTATCCATCACCGCCAGACCGCACTTATCCCTGCCAGGATCTAAACCTAAGATAGTTTTAATTTTGGCTGTCGAATTATCCACTGATTACTAGCTTATTATTTGGTGGGCAACAAAAGCTTATTGGTAGGTAATAATACAAAACTATTTTTTGCTCACTCTACAATGTCCATTGTTTATTGTTTATTGATAATTGTTAATTGATTAGGTGCTTAAAACGATTTCACCATCGCGTATGACTACAAAATTGAGCTTTAGTGGTCCTGCGGTATAGGTATTTTCTTCCACTACAGCTTTAATTTCATTAATAGGTTCTTCTTCTCTAATCACTTTGTTCATGAAGTTAACAATACTTTCTACCTGATTATCGCCTATTTCTATTTCTCCTAATGTTCCTGCTCTTTGAGCGCGAAATTTGGATACTGCAAGCAACCAATTAAGCCTTTCCTGTATTTCTTGGCGAGTGATGTTACTAGAATCAATAGATACTGTGGCTATTTCTTCCCCTGCGGCAAAGACTTGTTTATTAAGAGCTAAGTCGGCAAAAACTCTTACTTTTTTTTCTCCTTGAACATAATTACCCGCCGAGATAATTCTCAAAACATAATCTTGACCATCTTTAATTTGTTCTTCTAGCTGTTTTACCTGAGAACTAGTAATTTCCACTATGCGCTGTTGTGAGGTAGTGCCGTTAAATTGAGTTGCTTTGACTGCATTGCTATTAGCCTGCCTCAATAAACTATCAATTGCCGATTTGGTAGCATGAGGATCGACAATTCTGACTACAGCCGAGGATAATACCTGACCTTTGACAATGGCAATTCTGTTCTCTCGTAATTCTTGATAAGACTGCTCTAAGGCTGCCACGTTACGAGATAGATAATCTAGCTCGGATTCTAACTGCTCTAGTCTTTGAGTTCTCAATTTTAAGCTCACTTCAGCAGTGGCGATCGCCTCATCTAACTTAGCAATAGAGCGATCGCGCTCTTGCACTTGGGTTTGGAGAATTTGCTGCTGTTCTTCTAGTGATTGCAGACGTTTTTCCTTTTGCGTTAAAATTCGATCTTGCTGCTTAATTTCTTGTTCGCGCTCTTGCAGTTGACCCTGTAATTGTTGACTTTGCTGCTGTAGTTGACCAAGCTGCTTTTGTCGCTTTGCTCTTTCTGCTAAAAGACTATCTAATTCCTGCTTTAGTTGTTTAGCTTGCTCAGAAGTCTTTTTTAACTGTTCTTTCGACTGAGCGAAATCCGAGTTAATGGTATTTAAGTCATTAACTGCTGATGTTTGCTGATTTTTGACTTGGACAAGCTGCTGTTGTACCGCTTGTTTTTCTTGCCTCGCCTGTTCTAATTCTGATTTAATCTGGCGTTTTTCTTTGAGGATATCGTCTAGATCAAAAATTCCCCTACGCAAAGAACTGCTTAAGCTGAATAAAATGCCCAAAGTGAGAGCAGAAATTAGCATCCCCGTAACCCAAGTAATAACCATTGCTGTTTGACGAGGACGGAGATTAAATAATCTGAGTCGAGCCTTGCCAATCTTTGTTCCTAAGCGATCGCCAAATACGGCAACAATACCGCCTAAAAGAAAAATCGCTGAAATTAGAATCCAAGCACTGGTCATTAGAAACGATTAAAAACAAATTTTCAGTTAACAATTTAACCTTTTTAACCAAGATGGCTTGAATATTACTAGGCAAACTGCTGACTTAATGCTACAGGATTATACACGGTGATTTTTTTCTTATGAATGGAAACCATTTCTTTATCCCGCAGGTCACCCAAAAGCCTAGTCACCGTTACTCTTGTAGAACCAATTGCTTCGGCGATCGCCTGATGAGACAGTTTTAAATCAATTTTAATGCCTTCTTCGGTTGGCATACCAAAGTCACGACATAATATTAGCAAGAAGCTCACTAAGCGCGAACCCATGTCCCGATGAGCCAAGGTTTCAATCATCATCTCTGTCTGTAAAATGCGAGAAGATAATCCCTTTAACATTAGCAAAGACAACTCAGGATTTTCTTGCAGGGCTTTTTCTACCTGTTCAATAGGGGCAGACAATAATTCTACAGGAGTAAATGCCACTGAGTGATAAAAGCGATCGCTTTTCTGTCCAGTAATTAAAGAAAGCACGCCAAACACGGTATTTTCTTTGAGTAAAGCTACTGTGATTTCTTCTCCTGCTTCGTATACACGGGATAGCTTAACCGCACCTTTGAGTAAAAAATATACTCTTTCGGCTGGATCGCCTGGGAAAAAGATAGTTTTGCCACGTTCAAAACTCTCAACAATGGGAGGAAAAGAACCGCGACCAAGTTTACGAAAGACTGATGACAAAGGCTGGTGTTGTGTCAAGGGAAGTTCCATATAACCTAAAGTTAAGCTAGAGATACTTTATTAATAAATTACGCTAGATAACTCTATAATCTCATACTCTAAACCGAAATGCTTTTTCTAGCTTTTAGCAGATAGGATTAAATTTACTTCCCCAGGCAGTTGTAGGATAGATAATTGCAACTGAAATTGGAAAACGACCGTGCTAGATTTAACTGGAAAAAATGCTTTTGTTACAGGAATAGCCAACAATCGTTCTATTGCTTGGGGTATTGCCCAGCAGCTACATAAAGCTGGTGCCAACATAGGCGTAAATTATCTTCCCGATGAACGAGGACGCTTTGAAAAAAAGGTGAAAGATTTGGTTGAACCTCTCAACCCTAGTATCATTGTTCCCTGTGATGTACAGAATGATGAATTACTCGACTCCATGTTTGCCACTATCGCTGAAAAATGGGGCAAGCTCGATATCTTGATTCACTGTCTGGCTTTTGCTGAAAAAGAAGATTTGACAGGAGATTTTTCTGCCACTTCTAGAGCGGGTTTTGCCAAAGCTTTGGACATTAGTAGTTATTCTCTCAACTGTCTGGCGGTTAGAGCCAAACCATTAATGATAGATGGCGGGAGTATCGTTACTCTTTCTTATCTAGGAGGAGTCAAAGTCATTCCTAACTATAACGTTATGGGAGTGGCTAAGTCCGCCTTAGAAATGAGCGTGCGCTACTTAGCTGCTGAATTAGGTCAAAATAATATTCGCGTCAACGCTATTTCGGCTGGTCCAATTCGTACTTTGGCTTCTTCGGCTGTCGGTGGCATTCTTGATATGATTCGCCACGTAGAAGAAACTGCCCCTTTACGTCGAACTGTAACCCAAACTGAAGTGGGTAACACCGCGGCATTTTTGTCTAGCGATCTTGCTAGCGGTATTACAGGTCAAGTTATCTATGTTGATTCGGGATATGAAATTATGGGAATGTAATTTTTTTTAGCTTTTAGCTCTTAGCTATTAGCCTCCTTCGGTTCATAATTAAAATAAACTGCATATCAAGGAGTAATAATGCAACTTAGCGATCGCCAATCACCACAAAATAATCATTCCCTAAGCTTGGGCAGAACAGCATCCGTTAGCCGTACTACTGGAGAAACAGATGTTCAGGTCGAGTTAAATATAGATGGCACAGGCAAATGTCATGCCGATACAGGGATTCCTTTTCTTGACCATATGTTAAACCAGATTTCTGCCCATGGTTTAATCGATCTCAACGTCAAAGCCACTGGAGATATCGAGATTGACGATCATCATACAAATGAAGATGTAGGCATTACTTTAGGCATGGCGTTAGCCCAAGCTTTAGGCGATCGCCAGGGGATTGTCCGTTTTGGTCATTTTATTGCTCCTTTAGATGAAGCTTTAGTACAGGTGGCACTGGATTTTTCAGGCAGACCGCACCTTAGCTATGGTTTAGAAATTCCCACTCAAAGAGTCGGCACTTACGATACTCAGTTGATTAGAGAGTTTTTTGTGGCGGTGGTTAATCATTCCCAAATGACCCTCCACATTCGTCAATTAGACGGTATTAATTCGCATCATATTATTGAAGCGACTTTTAAGGCTTTTGCCCGTGCAGTGCGTATGGCGACTGAAGCAGATCCTCGCCGTGGTGGTAAAATTCCTAGTTCTAAGGGCGTTCTGTAACAATAAAAGTGAACCAGGACGATTCACGAATCGCCCTTACAATAATTAGTTAGGGGCGAACGACCCTAAAGGGTTCGTTAATCGCTCTTTGCACGGCGCTAACTCACCGTTCGCCCGTACAGTAAAATTAAGTCATGGAAATAGCAATATCTAGTGGTTGGATCAAAGTTCCCAATCAAGAATTAGAAATAGACGCTTATCTGGCAGTACCCGAAGCATCAGGTACTTATGCTGCTGTAGTGGTAATTCAAGAAATTTTTGGCGTAAACGAACATATCCGAGATGTTACTAGAAGATTAGCACAAGAAGGATATGTTGCGATCGCGCCTGCTATCTATCAGCGTCAAGCACCAGAATTTGAGGCAGGTTATACGGAGGGCGACATGAAGCTGGGCAGAAATTATAAAGAGCAAACCCAAGCTAATGAGTTGTTAGGCGATGTCCAGGCTATAATTGACTATCTTTATCGCTTGCCAGAAGTGAAACAATCGGGAGTAGGTACAATTGGCTTTTGCTTTGGTGGTCACGTTGTATATTTGGCAGCTACGCTAAAAGATGTTGTAGCGACAGCTTCTTTTTATGGCGCACAAGTTGCCACTTGGTGTCCTGGAGAAGACCAACCGACTATAGATAGAACCAAAGATATTCAAGGCACAATATATGCCTTCTTTGGCAAGGAAGATCCCTTGATTCCCAACGAACAAACCGAGCAAATAGAAGCAGAGTTAAAAAAACAAAATATTCCCCATCAGATATTTCGTTACGAGGGGGCAACTCACGGGTTTATGTGCGATCGCCGTGAAAGCTATAGTCCCGATGCAGCTAAAGATGCTTGGAAAAAAGTGCTAGACTTGTTTAGCCAAAAGCTATGAGTAGTTTACAATTTACTCAGTTTCGTTTGTCAAATCGACATTCTAACTTATCCCGCTTATTGTAGGATATGCTTCTAGGCAATAGGGAGTTTGAACTCCTATCCGTTAATATTTACCATTCACTTTATTATGTCTGATTCAACTTCTGCCCCTAAGTCTACTCAAGCTTTCTCTATGGAAGATTTTGAGAATGCTCTCCAGGAATATGACTATGAATTTTCTAAAGGACAGAAAGTGCAGGGAACGGTAGTTCAAATTACCTCGGAAGGAGCGTATGTTGATATTGGTGGCAAGTCTCCTGCTTTTGTGCCTACTAATGAGGCTGCCTTGGGTTTTGTAGATGATTTGGCAGTAGTTTTACCCGTTGGTGAAACCAAAGAATTTTTGATTATTCGTGAACAAGACTCTGAAGGACAAGTTACTCTCTCTGTTCGCCAGATGGCATTAGATCGGGCTTGGGCAGAAATTAAAGAAATGGCAGAAACTGGCAAGTCAACTCAAATAAGGGTTACAGGGGCAAACAAAGGCGGTATAACAGGCGAAGTTATGGGTCTTAGAGCATTTATACCCCGATCGCACCTGCAACAACGAGATAATCTAGACTCACTTACAGGACAACTTCTTACCGCTACTTTTTTGGAAGTTAACCAGGAAAATAGAAAGCTAGTTTTATCTCAGCGAGATGCGATGCGCGCTGTGGCAATGAATAATATTGTCGAAGGGGCGTTAATGCCAGGCACAATAGTCAATATTAAGCCCTACGGTGTCTTTGTCGATCTCGAAGGGGCAACAGGTTTACTGCACATCAAAGAGATTAGTAGCGCGCGGATTGAATCCTTGGATACTGTGTTCACAGTGGGACAAGAAATCAAAGTAATCATCAAGCAAATTGATGAGGTGCAAAATCGGATGTCTCTTTCAATTAAAGCTTTGGAAGGATATCCAGGGGAAAATAAGGAAAAACTTGAGCAGGTAATGGCAAACGCTGACGAAAGATGGGAACGGGCGCAAAGTTCCGTTGCGGAGGTGTCCTCCGTTAAGGAAACTAAGCAAGAAGCCCCAAAAGAAATCAAGCAAGAGTCTGAAACTCTTGAATTTAAACCACAAGAATCTGCACCAAAGGCTGAGTCTTAAAAATGTAGGCGTTGCATCATGATGAGATGGTAAAGGCTGACTGGGGGACTTGGAGACTGGGTGAATCATCGATCTTCTTTATTCAGAATCATACATGCGGCAAACCAGGCGCCTTTGTGCCACTATGCAACGCCAAAATGTACTAACCGAAGATGCAAACATTATTTTGTTCATGATTTCGCCCTGGGGACACAACCGTTATTTCTCCATTGAAATAAGAAACTCGATAACCTGGATATTCTTGAGACTCAAATCTTTGGTAATCTGACCAGGTTGCTCCAGTAATAGTTAGTATCTGAGCTTGTTGGCTGAATTTATCGCGATTTATGGGTAAATTTGCCGTAATTAACCTGATTGAAATGCAGGTTTGATGATCTTAATTGTACGATAGGTAGCTTCAGAGTGTTGTAGCGATCGCCATACCCTAAAACTGTTAAACTCTTCTTAACCGTCATATCAACTTTTTTTGATATATTGATAAAAGTAATTTCATAATTCTTGGTTAGATAAGCAAATTATTTTTATTTAATGAGTAATTCTTCAATTAACTCCCAGACAGTAAAGGCAGGGAGTCAGCTTAGTTTTTTTGAGAAGTATCTAACCCTATGGGTGACAGCCTGCATTATGGGAGGGATTATTCTCGGAAAATTGTTTCCTAGTATTGCCCAGACTTTAGATGCTATGAGCGTTTATAATGTTTCTCTACCTATTGCCGTATGTCTCTTTTTCATGATGTATCCCATCATGGTCAAAATTGACTTTTCGCAGGCGGTACAAGCTGCTAAGACTCCCAAACCCGTAATCCTGACTTTGGTAATCAATTGGCTGGTTAAGCCCTTTACCATGGTGGCTTTTTCTCAGTTTTTCCTTGGTTGGCTATTCCGCCCTTTACTCAGCGCGACAGAAACCATTAGGGGAGTCGAGGTAACTTTAGCAGATTCTTACATTGCGGGAACAATCTTACTGGGAATTGCTCCCTGTACGGCGATGGTGTTGATGTGGGGCTATCTTTCCTACAGTAATCAAGGACACACCTTAGTGATGGTGGCGGTAAACTCTTTGGCAATGCTGTTTCTTTATGCACCTTTGGGTAAATGGCTACTGTCGGCAAATAATTTAACTGTTCCCTGGCAGACTATTGTTTTATCAGTGTTAATCTACGTTGGCTTGCCTTTGATTGCAGGAATCTTAAGCCGTTATCTTATTTTTAAATACAAGGGCAGACAGTGGTTTGAGACGCAGTTTTTAGAGTATCTTTCCCCAGTAGCGATCGCAGCTATGCTGATTACCTTAGTATTGCTCTTTGCCTTCAAAGGAGAGCTAATTTCTAATAACCCTTTGCATATACTGTTGATTGCCATTCCCCTGTTTTTACAAACTACCTTTATCTTCTTCATTACCTATGTGGCAGCCCTAAAACTAGGCTTAACTTACGAAGATGCTGCCCCTGCTGCCTTAATTGGTGCGAGTAATCATTTTGAAGTTGCGATCGCTACTGCGGTAATTTTATTTGGCTTAAATTCTGGTGCAGCCTTGGCCACCGTTGTTGGCGTGTTAATTGAAGTTCCTTTGATGTTGATGCTGGTTGAGTTTTGCAAAAAAACCGCCTCTTGGTTTCCTCGACAGCCAGAAAAAGCAACTTTGTTAGATCCCAGGTGTTGCAAGTAAATAATAAGTAATAAATAAACAAATGAAAAAAATAATGTTTGTTTGCCGTCGCAATTCCTGTAGATCGCAAATGGCGGAAGGATTTGCCAAAACTTTAGGTAAAGGAAAAGTAGAAGTTGCTTCTTCGGGTTTAGAAGCTAGCCGTGTTCATCCCACTGCTATTAAAGTTATGTCCGAGGTTGGCATAGATATTAGCGATCAAACTTCTAATGCTTTAAATAATTTTAATGCCAAAGAATATGATGCAGTGATTTCTATGTGTGGCTGTGGTACAACCTTACCTTCTGAGTGGGTAACCCAAGAAGTATTTGAAGATTGGGATTTGGACGATCCTGATGGAAAACCCATAGAGACTTTTCATCGCATCAGGGATGAGATCGGGCAACGAGTGTCAAAGTTAATTGATTCCCTCGCATAAATTAATTATCTCGAACCTAAATACTAACAGTAATGCAGTTATGACCAAGACTTAACATTTAGGTTGAGTGCCATGGAAATTAAATGGAAAAAACTGATATTCCGCGTTAGTGTTTGGTTAATCTTAGAAATTTTCTTTAACCAAATAGGGATCGATACCATAGCTGACTACAGCGAATTTATTTTTGGAAAAGATCCAAAGGCGATCGCTGTAAAAGTTCAAGGAATTGTTTAAGGTAGAGTGAGTTCGTAATTAAAGAAAATTAGTTTGATACCTGTAAAGTAGAACCTTTATCTCCTTTATAAACTTCAATTCTGGTTTGAAATGCTTCTTTAAACTGAGGCATATGAGTTACGGCAAGGATACAGGCAAAATCTGAGGCGATCGCATTTATCGCGCCTACTAGTCGGCTACAGCCTTCAGCATCCTGTGTCCCAAAGCCTTCATCAACAATTAGCATTTGTAGGGATGTGCCTGAGCGTTGGGCAAGTAATTTGGCTAAAGCTAACCGTATAGAAAAGTTGATCCGAAAAGCCTCCCCGCCAGAATAGGTTTCATAGGCGCGAGTGCCGCTGGCATCGGCGATCAAAATATCCAAGGTATCAATTAGCTTGGTTTTTTTCTTAGATGTTCCTTTGCTAGCTCGTTGAGTGAGAAACTGGACATGAAATTGGTTACCCGTCAGTCTGGCTAAAATTTGGTTGGCTTCGGCTTCTAGCTGGGGCAGAATGTTTTCAATGGTTAAAGCTTGAATTCCGTTCTTACCAAACGCTTGAGTCAATTCTTGATAGATCCGATATTGTTTTTCGTTTTCTTCGAGTTGTTTTTCTGCATCTTGATGTTGGATTTGTAAATTGTCTAACTGGGTTAAAGATTGTTGGAGTCTACCGCTACGAGAAATTAGTTCATCTAGCTGTTGACGGCGTTGATGAATTTGTAGATCTAAAGCCTGTATTTCCTGACGCTTATCGGCAATATTTTCCTTTTGAGCCAGATGATATTCTAGTTGTGATTGGCTGCTTTTCTTATTCTCTAGCCTTTGTCGCAATAGCTGTTCTAGTTCAGTTAGCTTGGCTTGAAATTGAGGATAATCCTGCTGCGCCTTTTGTAATTCTTGGTGTTTTAGCTGCCAAGATTGAGACTGTCGCAGGGAAGTTAATAAGTCTTGGTGAATAGTGCGATCGTATCCTAATGCTTGGATCTTTTGCTCAAGGGAATTAATTTGCTGCTGAATATCGGAATTGACGTATAGTTTTTCCAACCTGGTTTTTAGATCACTAAGTTCTTGGAGTAGCTGAGGTTTTTGTGCGTCTAATTTTCCCTGGCGTTTTTTAGCATCTTCAATTTTTGCCTGTTTAATTTCTGCCCAACGTAAACTGTTTACTTCTCCTCTAATTAGAGCATGGGTTTTTTCATCGTAACTGAGAGTCTGTAATTCTTGATTTACCTGCTGAATTTCCGTCTGTAACTCAACTGCATAGTGACCATTTTTGAGAGATGTTTCCAGGTTTTGTTGTTCTTCTTGAATAGTCTGTAGCTGTTCATAAATTGCTTCTGTGGCTTCTAGTTGAGCTTCTAGCTGTCCATATTGCTGTTGTAAAGAATCATAGGGAGAAATCTGGCGATCTATCTCATGATATTCTTGAATTAATAGCTGTATTTCACGATCGCAAGTAGACAGTTGTTCTCTAATTACCCAGATTTGTTCTTTGATCTCCTGCTGTTGCTTTTGAGTTTTTTCTACTACCTGATGTAGATGATGTTCATCTAATTCGCGATCGCACAAAGGACAGGTGGCATCTGGGTTAGCCAGCATCTGTATTTTTTGCTGAAGCTCATGTAGCTGTCTTTCATAGATGCGTTGATTTTCCTGTAATTTAGTCTGAAATTCTCTTCTTTCTGTGCCTTTTTCTTTGACTCTATTTTGATAGATGCGTTTTTTATTTAATTCTTCAATTTGGGCATCGACGGTTAATAATTGATTGCGCTTTTCAGGCACTTGTTCAATATCTGATACCAGCTTTTGGGTAGAGTACTGGATTTGTTCTAGCTTTGCTGAGAGTTTGGCTTCCTCGCGGTTTATTTGTGTCTGTAAATCGTTTTTTTGCTTAATTAAAGGAGAAATAAGCTCTTGAACTCGATCTAATTCTGATAGCCGTTTACGGCTGACTTCTAGCTTAATTAATGTCGATTCTACGTCTTGGGTTTTGGAGAGAACTTTAGTAATTTCTTGTTCTTGTTGTTCGATACTTTCGATGCGAGTTTGAATCTGATTAATTTGCAGATTTAACTCGTTTTTTTGCTTTTCTAACTGCTTTTCTAGGTGTTGCTTTTGCTGTTGGGTTTCTTGATGAATTGCAAACTTGCTCGACAATTCTTTTTCTTGATTTTGCCAGCTTAGTAGCTGATTGTAGCCTGTAGTTATTTCCGTTTCTAGTTTAAGCAAATTATCTAAAGATGTTAGTTGTCCCCCAAGCACATTAATATCTATAGTAGCGCGATCGCAATCTTGGGTTAAATTTTGATACTGGGTTTGTTGAAAGGTTAACTGTTTTTCCCAATTGAGTCGCTGATATTCAATTGCCTTAAATTGCTCGATCTTGGTGCGATCGCCATCTTGAATAGCCTGTAATTGAGTCAATTCTTGCTTTAATTGAGCTAGATCAGCAGCAATCTCTTTTCTTTGAGATAATTCTTCTACTATCGGCTCAAAACTTTGCTTTAGCTGTTCTATCTTGCCTTTGTATTCTTTTGCCGTGTCTTTAGCTTTGAGTGCCAATTCTTCGTAGCGGTCTAGCTTTAACAAATCTGCTAATATTTGTTTACGCTCATTCGGACGACGCAACATAAACTCATCGGCTCTTCCCTGACGCAAGTATGCAGAGTTAGTAAAGGTATCATAATCTAATTTTAAACAAGAAATAATTTCTTCTTGGGTAGATCGTAACCCTTTTGCTGTTAGGGAACGAAAATTACCTGCTTGTGTTTCCACCTGAAATTCTAAGGAACTGCTTCTGCCTCTAGTGCGAGATCTAATCACCCGATAAGTTTGTTGATTACAGTTAAAATCAAAATCAACGCGGGCATTGTTTCCACCGCTATGAATTACATCATCTTCTGTTCCCGCACGGCTTTTACCCCAGATTACCCAAGTGATTGCTTCTAAAAGTGATGACTTGCCCGCACCATTGGCACCACAAATACAGGCAGTATGTAAGCCTCTAAAATCTAAGGAAGCATCTCGGTAACTTAGAAAGTTTTTTAAAGTTAGCTGCAACGGAATCATACTTTATGACAACGCCTTTATATAAGAAAGATACAGTTTTATTTAGTATCTTTACACTAATTTTTAGTCTATGAGCTTAAATCCCGTGAATTTTAGCCTTTTATCCCAGGATTACACAAAAATTAATAAAGTGCGACCGTAGTTTTTCCTTTTTATCAGGCATAAATTCACTTTTCAAATAGTTTTACCACTGATATTTCGAGATCTTGAAAAGCGATCGGCTTGACTATTCCTGCTGATAACTCTAATTGAACTTGATAAGTACCGTTTTCAGGCTGAGTAAAAACAATCAACTCTTGCTTTTTGATGTTTAATACCCAATATTCAGGAATATTTTCTAAAGCATAAATCTCTTTCTTTTTGCTCAAATCATAAGCTAAGGTTGTATCGGCAATTTCTATTAACCAGAAAATATCTTGAGGATTGGGATGATTCTGAAAATATTTGTTTCTAGGCAGTTTAACTATAGCGATATCTGGTTCAGGTTCTGAGTTGAGCAGAATAATAGGATGTGCCTCTCTAATCCAGGCTTTGCCCATCAGCATTTGACGCAAATAATCAGCTATACTTCCGCCATAAGCTGCATGAATCGCACCTTCTGGACTCATCTCTACTAATTCTCCATCAATTAGCTGAATATGGCGATCGCCTAAAATCCCAGCTTCAATCATTTTATGATAATCGGCGATCGACCATTTTGCTAAAGTCACCATGATGTCATTGTTGCTTACAATCTATATCTATAATATTGCAGTATGATTAAGCAAAACTAAGTTCAAAAAAGTGTTAGCAGGAATTAATCAAGCCAATGCTTTGATAGTAGGGGCAAGTCAAGGTATCGGTTTAGGATTTGTTCGGTCTTTGTTGCAGCAAGAGAATATTGCTAAAATTTACGCCACTTATCGGCAAAGAGCAACCGCAGATCGGCTATTTGAACTAGAAGCAGAGTTTGGCGATCGCCTAGAATGTTTACAGGTTGATGTCACCATAGAATCAGACATAGTAGCAGCAGCAGCACGTATAAAAGAATCTAGTAAACGACTGCATCTAGCTATCTATTGTGTTGGGGTGCTGCACGAAGGAGATTTAACTCCAGAAAAAAGCTTGAGACAAATAAACTCCGAAAATTTACTTTATTCTTTTCAGGTTAATAGTATTGGAGCGGTATTGCTAGCTAAGCACCTTATGCCTTTGTTTAAAAAGGGTGAAACTAGCATTTTTGCTAGTATTTCTGCCAAAGTCGGCAGTATTGGCGATAATCGCTTAGGAGGCTGGTATGGCTATCGTGCCTCAAAAGCAGCATTAAATATGTTTCTAAAAACTACGGCGATCGAGTACAGTCGCAGATGCCCCCAAACTATTGTTCTTACTTTACATCCAGGTACTACTGATACAAGACTATCTCAACCATTTCAAAAAAATGTCCCTCCAGGTAAACTTTTTGCCGTAGAACATACGGTTAATCTGTTATCGAAAGTAATTCAACAAGCGGATATTAAAGATAGTGGTAAGTTTTTTAACTGGGATGGTAGTGAATTACCCTGGTAACTTTAAATCAATTATCAATTAGCTGCTGGATTAATATTACTGTATCATTAAGATTGGCGATCGCTACTGGAATATGCAAAATAAATGAACTCAATAGCTGCTGATTGTTTTGCACCATCACTTCGCTATTTTTCTGTTGTTCAATTTCCTGCCTTAGTTGTTCTGTTTGTTGTTTTAAAATGTTAAATAGATTACAAATATTCTCCTGATTCAAAACTGTAGTTGCTTGGGAAAAGTTTAATTCGTGAGAATCGATTGCTTCTTCAAGCTTAGATAATAGAATTTCTAAATTACTATCGCTCGACATAATGTAATACAATATTTGCCGATCTGAAATTAGTAATGTTTTAACTGTTAAAAATATAGAATTAATCGACACTGGGTTTAAAAAATCAAGTATTTGATTAAGCAATTCTGAATCAAGGTAAACTTTTAATTAAAAAGTAAATATTATATTTGAACTTACTATTCCCATTTAATTGTCTTTAGTAACGTCAAAACTGATACAAAACTAAAATCAATAGTGGTTATATTAGTATTCTGTTGTCAATGGATTCTTAGATTGAAATTTGCTCATGCCATTTATTGTTACTTTTAGTTTAAAGCAGATAGGTTGTATTGCCCTAATAAAACTTTTATGGTGAAGCAAATTGTTACCGCGATTAGAAGAAAAATATAAACAAAATATTAAGCCTTGCCAATTAAGCCTCGCTCAATATCTAATTAAGTATTTTCACCGTTAACTTATTGTTTTATTCTCATTAATATTATCTACAACCTGCTTTAAATCAGCCGATTTTAAGAATTTATGGCTAAACAAAACATTTACCCGCAATAATTAATCAAGCATTAGCCCTCAATCATTGCTGATAAACTAATACCTCAACTACTACTAAAGTAAGATGATACAAATTTTGTGAAGGAATATATTACTAGCAATATCAAAACAAAATAGAAAAGCAGTCTATATTCTCAAAGTCAGGATTGATCGGTAAGAATTCATTTGGCATCAAGACTAAATATTATCTTTCTAACCACTAAGTTCTTTAAAATTAAAAATTATGATTCCTCTTCCTCTTGAATCTGAGTTACAGGTTATTCGTCTCAAACGCTACTTAGATAAATATCCTGAAGAAGCTTTCGAGTTAGCAATACAGCATTATGAAGACTTTCTCGCTTTAGCAGTGGAGTACAAAAAGCTCAAAGCAGAATTAAAGTTGATGCCAATGCCTGCGAATAATCTTAGTAACTCTCAAAACTGACTAAACTAGGGCAGTAAGAAAATTAACTGTCAAGTATTGAGATTGGCAAAGCAATAAACAGACACGTAGATGTGGAGAAAATTTACCTTAATCAAAAATATACGATTGAAATCATAGCAGGCGTATTTTATCAGCTTTTATGAGCCATCTGCATCAAGGAAAGATAAGTTAACTCTAGCGGATTATCAAAGTTAAGTTGCAAAATCTGTCTCAACTCAGCGAAAAGACTATCTCTTTGTTCTCTTTGCAACCTAATATACGGCGATAGAGTACTTAACAGAGCTAGATAATCATCAATGCTGTAGTTAACCTTGCTGATTAAATATTCTTCTGTTAAATCTTTAAAATAGCCAGAATCGATTACTTCCTGACCCATTTTGCCTAGGTTTTCTTGGTAATTTGCCAAAGTTTCGTATTTGTCTAGCTCAGGAGCGTAAGTCTGATAAATGTCTGTGAGTGCTTGGTAGACTTCATTACTGGTTTGAGGTGGTGTATTCCACAGTAAAATTAATAAGCCATCTTCTTTTAAAGCTGCTGCCGTTTTTTGCGTTCTAATTCCTGGAGTTAGCCAATGAAAAGAAGTTGTCGCTACCACCACATCAAATTTTTGGTTAGTTAACTCCCATTCTTCAAAAGTGGTATTAATAAATTGGACATTTGGATAAGCTGCACATTTTTGTTGAGCTAATCTACAGGCTGGAAGACTCGGCTCAAGACAGATCATTTGCATCCCCATTTTGGCAAATTCAACACTAGCAATACCTGATCCCGTACCGATTTCTAGCATTACTTTTGATGAATGTAACTGAGCTATTTCTTGCAGATGCTCCAGAATTTTTGCAGGGTAGCGGGGTCTAGTGCGCTCATAAGCCTGTGCTACTTCGCTATACCAATTATTCTTGTCTTCACAGCGATAAATATTATTTAATATGTTTGATAGGTTTGAATTCGAGGCTTCTGAGTCGCTCATAATTCTGTTGTTTGCAAATATACTTTCTAATTTAAAGACTAAAGTTCACATAATTTAACATTTGTTGCTATAATTTATATACATAAGTTAACAAAAGACAAATTTGTAGCAACTTATATATTTAATTTTTATTTTGAATTAGTAACTTTTCTGCAACAGCAGCATTTAAAGCGAACTATCTTCTCAAAAACAACTTCTCCTATATAACCTCAGTCTGGTAGCTGAGGTTTTTTCATTTACTTAGTTATAAGTTGGCAATTTGCTAATATATTTCCTACTCGTAATTTGGTATCAAATATTCATCCCTCTTTTGTTATTTTAAGGTATAAAAATAAGGGAAACTTGTTCCAAGCTATCAGGGTCTAGTTCGAGGTCATATTCTACGTTGGCAGCTAGGGAACTACCTAAAGAGTAAACACGCCTGCTGTATCCCAGTCTAGTCAACATTTCTTGAAGACGATCGCTAAATAAGATTGCTAAAGTTCGATAAAAACGAGCAGCAAAACCTAAATCTTGCTGTAGTTTGACAGTTAGCTTTTGGCGGGAAAGGGTCAATAATTGCGAGGATTCAATTGTTTGAGCGGTAAAATACGGCAAATCATCATCAAGAAAATGGCTTGCGCCGATAATTTCACCTTTAGATAAGCGTGATATTTCTACTCCCTCGACTTCGGCTGCTTCTATTGCAGCAAAGATACGAATCATCGGATTGCGATCGCTCCTCATTTTAAATAAGGAAATTGCCCCACTAAGCAGAATATACAGTGCATCCACCGGACTACTCTCTTGAATTAAAGTTGTCTTGATAGCAATTTCTTGTAACTCACCATTAGCAATAATCCAATCTAAATCACTATCGTTTAATTGACCAAAAAAAACTAGAAGGTTTTTGGGACAATTCTTTTATATCAATTTAGAAAATATCTAAGACAAATAATATCACCGTGTCTTTGCCTCACATCATTTAAGATCGATTATTGGTCATTTTTTATTCAATGGTTAATGTTTAATGTTCGGTCAACCATTTATATCAAGCAAAAAATTAAACGATATTAGATCTATTCCCGTGGTGCTGAGTAGTTAAAAAAAATTATCATTATTTAAGTGCAATTGAGCTAAATTATCTAAAGCAACCCAATAAAAATGACATCACTAATATAAAATTACAGTTTTCTATCTAGACGGGATTTGGTTAATCAGAAATTGTTAAGTTGGCTTAATAAGTTTGATATATGATATTATTGTAATAATTTTAATACTAAGAGGATTATAATAATGAGTATTGAAGATAGAGCCAAAGCTACTGCCAAAAACGTTGAAGGTAAAGTTCAAGAAGCAGTGGGCGAAGTTACGGGAAATCCCCAAGACAAAGTTGAAGGACAAGATAAGCAAGCAGAAGCTCAAGTCCGGCATAGTGTAGAAAACGTTAAAGATAACATTAAAAAAGCGATTGATTAAGTTAATTAGTAATCTTTACTTTTACTTATAGCTTATTTAATTTATGCAAAGGTTTGGAGTAGCCAAGCCTTTTTTCTTGATGGGTAAGCCTTTTAAGCATTTTTTAGTAAAGTGTTTGATGTGATAATTAAAGAAAACATCAAGACTTTTCAAATTAAAATATAAGTTTTAAATATTGAAACATTGAATTCACAGCTTGTTTTTGAATATTTACCAGATATTAAAGATTTGCCTTTAATTTTAGCTGGTCCAATTTTACGACGTACAGAAGCAGACAGCGTTACTGTTTGGTTAGCATTAAAAAAACCGCGATCGCTTTTACTGCAAATATATGAAACAGAAAAAGAAGGTCAAGCCATTGGTGAACTAATATTCCAAGGTCAGCGCGACACAATCCAATTAGGTCAAAATATCCATCTAGTTGCCATCACCGCCACCACGGGCGATAAACCCCTTCAACCAGGCAAAATTTATGCTTATAATGTTTACTGCGATGGCAATGGCTACAGCCTACTCGACGATATCCAAACCAGCAGCTATAGCCTGAGTTATTTTTCCCATCAGCTTCCTACTTTTTCTCTACCACCCGCTGATTTAAACCAGCTAAAAATTGTTCATGGCTCTTGTCGTAAGCCTCATGGTGGTGGTAAGGACACCCTATCTTATCTAGACAATTTAATTTTAGAATCATCACATTCAGTAACCGAAAGACCTCATCAGCTATTTCTGACAGGAGATCAAATATACGGTGATGATGTTGCCGATCCTATTCTTTGGCTTGCTCAAGGTATTAATCAACTTTTGTTTGGTTGGTCAGAAGAGTTACCTCTAATAGAAGGAACAATCTCGGCTAACGAGATAACTCCAGGTAAACGCGCAGAGATTGCCCGTATTGAAGGGGGATTGACTGCTATGCTAGAAAATACACCCCAAGAAGCTAAAAGCCATTTATTTAGCTTTGGTGAATATGCTGCTGTTTACTTGTTGGCTTGGTCACCAGTGTTGATGCCTGTGGATTTTCCCTCTGGCAAAAGTTTATTCAAAGACAGCAAGAAGTCACATCATTGGCAACAAGAACTTGAAGCTATAAATAGCTTTGTCAGGGATTCAAACTATGTCAGGCGAGCATTAGCAAATATACCCGTGTATACTATTTGCGATGACCATGATATTAGTGATGATTGGTATCTAAATCGGCAATGGTGCGATCGCGTTTTAGGCAAGCCTTTAGGTAAAAGAATCGTGCAGAATGGTTTATTGGCTTATGGTTTGTTTCAAGCTTGGGGCAACACACCCCAAAAGTTTGCAGAGGCAACAGCGGGAGAAAAGCTACTGCAACTAGCCTCTAAGTGGTCAGCTTCAAAAGGTCAAGATGTGTCGGCAAAACAAGAATGCGATCGCTATTTGGGCATTCCTGCTATTGACCCCTCAACGGGATTACCTCAATTAGAAACCGACGCAGACGTAGTTATCCTCGCGCGAGACAGGGAGGCTATTCCCTGGCACTACAGCGTCAGCAGCTATAAACATGAAGTTATTGTGCTAGACACCCGTACTTGGCGCGGTTACCCTCCTGAAGAAAATAAAGGGTTAGAACCGCCTATGTTACTCTGCCCTAGAGCTTTTGAACAACAGCTAGAAAGCCCTTTGAGTCAAAGTAAACCAGAAATTGAAGCCACTATAATTATTTTACCGACAAATTTGGTTGCCTTAGGCATTATCGATCGCATTCAGCAATTTGATTTAAGTCGCGGTCGTGTATTTCATAGTGATGTGGGAGATTCCTGGAATTTTCACACCGACGCTTTTGCCCAGCTATTACTTACTCTTTGTCAACAACGTCAGCGAGTAATTATTCTTTCAGGAGATATTCACTACAGTTGTGCAGTACGTATTTCTAATTGGTTTTATGATGCACCTGAAGGTTCTGTCTTAGTCCAGCTTACCTCCAGCGCGATTAAAAATTCTGAGATGGCTACTCGCGTGGCGCATACCAAACTTAAATCTTTATTTCCCGAAAAAACTGAAGGCTGGTTGGGATGGAATAACCCTTTAAAGCTGAAAAAAATTTCCCCCTCTAGCTTGAAACAAAAGCAACAGTATTTAGATAACTCAAATTCACTTCCTGATTGGCAATATCGTATTGAATGGTGCAAAAGACAGCCAGCCCAATCATTATCTTGGCAGCAGTCCCAGGAAAGGCTTACCCCTAAAGGATATAGTTCTCGTAGTCCTGTTGCTCTTAATCTTTGGCAGAAGTTTATTGCCAGCCTGATTTTTTGGCTATGGCGCAATTCTTGGTTACAGGAGGGTTCAGAAGTTATCGGCAGAAATAACCTTAGTTTGGTCAAGTTTCGATGGTCAACTACTAAAACAGTTATTCAAGAAAGTTACTGGCATCCTCCTTGGAACGATACTGGTGCGGTTAAAAGCTGTTATGAGGTTTCCTTGTCAGCCGATCCCTTGCCTCCCTTGCCAAAAATAAAGTAGCTACAGTCTGTGGGGGCGACAAGTAGCCTAAAAGTAATAAGGAAAGAGAACTGATGTTACGCACTCTTTAGCAAACTAAGTATGTTTTGATAATTGGATTTAGTATTATTCAAAATCTTGTAAAGTTTCTGACATTTATTTAATAGAGTAAGTTGTCTATTAAAAACAAGAACACTAATCAAACATTATGAATAGGATGTTGAATAGAGTTCCAGAAGTAACGCTATATTTCTGGATTATTAAGATTATGGCAACTACCGTAGGTGAAACCGCAGCAGATTTTCTGGCATTTACTCTAAATTTTGGTTTAGCAGCTACATCCTATCTCATGGGTGCTATTTTGACGGTTGTGCTTTGGAATCAGTTTAGACTTAAGCGATATGTACCAGTAAGTTATTGGGCTGTGGTGGTTTTGGTAAGTATTGTTGGCACATTAATTACCGATCGCTTTGTTGATGAGATGGGGGTGAGTCTAGTAACGATTACTATAGTTTTTACTCTGGCTTTATTGGGGGTTTTTGCTCTTTGGTATAACAGTGAAAAAACCTTAGCAATGCACTCAATCAAAACAACCAAAAGAGAACTGTTTTATTGGGCTGCCATTTTACTAACTTTTGCCTTGGGAACAGCAGCAGGAGACTTATTAGCAGAGGGATTAAGCCTTGGCTATGCACTATCAGCCCTTCTATTTAGTGGTGTGATTGCCATAATAGCTGTTGGATATTATCGCTTCGGCATGGATGCAGTCCTGACATTTTGGCTAGCATACATTTTGACTCGTCCTTTGGGAGCATCTATTGGCGATTTGCTGTCTCAACCTGTTAAAAACGGCGGTCTGGGTTTAGGTACAGTGGGGACTACTATTGGCTTTATGACGACAATTGCCATACTAATTATTTACTTAAGCATTAAGCAGAAGAAACCAGCCCAATTGACCAAACTGCCATAGTGACTGCTAAAAAAATCAGCGTTTTGACGTTCAATTTCTTAGAAACCTCCACAATCAAAAATATTTTATTTCTTGCAAAGTTCCTGACACTTATTTTCTAAAGTTTGGGTGTAAAAAATCGTCAAAATTCAAATTTTTAGGAGAAAATCAATGAGCAAAGTTGAAACGAACAGAGTTGCCAACAAGGTTGCACAAGTCACGATTTGCTTCTGGATTATGAAGATTATTGCCACGACCCTGGGGGAAACCGCAGGTGACTTTATCTCCATGTCTTTGGGGCTAGGGTATTACGTAGGCTTCGCCATAACGATCGCGATCCTGGCAATTATCCTATTTTTTCAAATTCAAGGCGACAGATATCGTCCCGCCGTTTTTTGGGCAGCTATCATCGCCACAACCACAGCAGGAACAGAAGTTTCAGACCTTATGGATCGCTCTCTTGGTCTGGGCTACGCTTTGGGATCTCTGATTCTAGTAGCCTGTCTTTTGACCACTCTCGCCGTCTGGTACTATCGCGATCGCGATTTGAGTGTTTACCCGATTATCAAGAAAGATGCCGAGACTACCTATTGGCTAGCGGTGGTATTTTCTAATAGTTTGGGCACAGCTTTTGGTGACTTTCTGACAGACAACATGGGACTAAGCTATATCCAGGGCGCATTGGTAACGGCTACCGTCATTGGTGTTGTCATCGCTCTTCACTACGTATCTAAGATAAACGATGTTTTTCTATTTTGGCTTGCATTTATTTTTACCCGCCCATTTGGAGCTACTTTTGGCGACTTTCTGACTAAACCAGTGGCAAAAGGTGGTTTATCACTGCCAAGGGGCTATGCTTCGATCATTGCCCTAGTTTTGCTGGCAGTTGTCCTCTACTTTTCCACACCCAAGGAGAAACAGGTACGTCAATAAGCTTTTTGATTAAGAAAAGATGCTTTAAAAGACAATAATTTTTAGAGCATCTTTCGCTTACTTGCTAACCTGAGTTCGACGTAAAAAATAGACTGGAAATAAGTAACCAGAAGGATTTACGGCTATTTTTAAGTAACTAAGCATTATCAACTTTGTTAGTCTATTGAGAAACCGAGAAGAGAAGATGACGAATACGGTAAAGTTTAA
>JBBSPC010000085.1:0-21628 GCA_038259125.1 Chroococcales cyanobacterium
AGCTTCGGAAAACTACGTAAAATTTTATCATTAAAGTAGATTAGAAAGCGTATTTATTCTATTAAAACTCCTTTAGGGCTTAAGCTTATGGCTTATAGCTAAAAAACGAATTACTCTGGTTTTTAATTCACACTAGACGTTCTAAAAATACTTTCTAAACCATCCTCCAGCTAACCAGTTTCTGTCCTATTTTGTAAAGAGTTTAATTTTAAAATAACCCTAGATAATAAGCATTTAGAAAGCCTTCGTCACAAAGCAGTTTGTTGTCGTCACGCAGAAAAAAGCGAAAAATCAAAGGTTAATATTTTATCTATTACCTCTGTTTTTTCTCATGAAACTACCACGATTCCTACTCGGTGCAACAATATTATTTTGGGGTTGGCAAACTGGTTTTTGGATTATAGCTATTCCTTTAGCAATTATTTATGAAGGTTCTAGCTATATCAACTGGCGGTGGGTTTTTACTACCGCCAATTTCCGCACTTTTTCTCATCTATGCACGGTGCTTTTGGTGGGAGTTTTAATTTACTTATTTATTAGCGATCGCTCTTTGAAGTTAGTTTTTAGCTTTTTTCAGTGGCTACCTGTAATTTGTTCACCCTTATTAATTGCTCAGGCATATTCTACCAGCGATCGCGTCGATCTTCATGCACTTTTGTTTTTTAAGGAACAAGCTAATCAACAACAGTTTTTTGCTTTGGATTTGACCTATCCTTATTTTGCTATCTGTATTCTGGCTGCCAGTGCTGCCAATGTTCGGGAATTATCTTTTTATCTTGGCAGTGTTATTTTAATTACTTTTGCCCTAAATTCTATTCGCTCTTCCAGATATTCTTATTGGCTATTTTTTGCTTTATTGGTGCTAGCAACAGCTTTGGGTATAGTCGGATATATGGGACTACATCGTTTGCAAATGGCGATGTCACAAAGTACAGCAAGGTTTTTGTATGGTTATTATCGACCCCAAATAGATCCCAATCAAGTTAGTACAGCAATAGGCGATATTGGCTCAGTTAAGCAGTCTAATGAAATTGTATTGCGAGTTAAACCCGCACCAGGACAGATACCACCCCAACTACTACGCCGAGCTACCTATAACAAATATACTTCTGGATTTTGGGGTGCAGCTAAAGCTGATCTCAAGCCTGTTCAATCAGGAAAAGATGTTAATACCTGGCAACTTCAAGCTAAATCTGCTGAAGCTAGAGAATTAACCATCAGTGAAAACATAGAAGATGGTCAAAGTTTACTAAAACTGCCTGACTATAGCTTTAGGCTGACTCAATTACCTGTGGAAAAAATTGAACAAAACCAATATGGTACGGTGCAAATATTTAGCAACCAGAGTCTATTATCTTATCAAGTCCAATACGATCCTAATTTATCTGGAGATAGTCCTCCCACACCAGAAGATCTACAAATAATAGATGGGGAAAAACCTGCTATTGAGCAAATTATCACTGAACTAAATTTAGTCAATCAATCACCCCAAGAAGTTTTAACCACCGTTAATAGATTTTTTAATACGGAGTTTGATTATTCCTTAGAATTAGCGCGCCAGCGAAACAATAAAACTCCTTTATCGGCGTTCTTGTTAAGTCATCGCTCAGGACATTGTGAATATTTTGCCACCGCCACCGCCTTGCTATTACGGGCAGTTGGTATTCCTACTCGTTATGCTGTGGGCTATTCTGTTCATGAATTAAGCAGCTTAGAGAAACAGTACATTGTACGTAGTCGTCATGCTCATGCCTGGACGCAGATATATATTAACGGTAAATGGCAAGCTTTTGATACAACTCCCTCTGCCTGGAGAGCGATGGAAGATAGTGCTGCATCTAATGGGCAATATTTTCAGGATCTAGGCTCATTAATTTGGTTTAAATTCTCTCAAGCATTGGTCATTTTCCAAAGTGCAGGAAAATTAAAATATATTTGGATACTTGTGCCGATCGCCTTTGTTGCGATCAGATTTGTTAACAGAGGACAAAAAAGATATCTAAACATCCAGAGAATCAATCAAAAAAACTCTGTTGAAACAAGTATCGGTGCAGACTCAGAAATCTATCTAATTGAGCAAAGATTAAATAAATTAGGTATAAAACGCGATCGCGCTGAAACTTGGCAAGACTGGGTTGTAAGAGTGGAAAATAATCCCGACACATCAGACCTAATCAACAATCTCGACTCAATTATTAGGCTACACTACCGCTATTGTTTCGATCCACAAGGCATAAGTACTCAAGAAAGAGAAGAATTACGTTATGCCTGTCAAGTTTGGTTGACACAAAATCAGTAATCTAAATCAAACTATTATTTTAAATGTTTAGCTATAATTATGGGTTGACAAAAACAAGGAAAGCTATAATATCCTAATACTAGGACAAGTCAACGTTTATCTTTTTTATAATTAATTCCATAATCTGCAAAACTGAGACAAAATACTGATTATTGCCCATAGAGAAATGTACCGTATTTTAATAGCAAGAGGGAAAATCAAATGCTCGCGCTTTCATTAGTGACATTATCTGTCGCAGCGATCGCACTATATATAAGTTCTAAAATAAATGACGATGTCTTTAAGGCTGCAATTCGCTTTACGTCTGTAGCATTTTCTCTGGTAACTTTATTATGCGCTCCCTGGATTTTGAAGTTAAGTCTGGTTGCTGTTTATATTGCGATCGTTAGCCTGAATTCTATGTCAACCGAAAATCTATAATTTATTAAGTAGAACATCGTAACTTTACCCGAAACTGCAATATTAACGTCATAGCTATAGAGCAAAGTTTTACCATATATTAATCTAATTACGCTAAAGTTTAAAGGCGAAAGCTAGATTTAACAGGATTTATCAACTATGACTTTATCAGTTGGCACAACAGCACCAGCTTTTACGACTATTGACGATCAGGGTAACAATGTCTCTCTATCAGATTTTCAAGGAAAGATAGTTGTTCTCTATTTTTATCCTAAAGATGACACTCCTGGTTGCACTAAGCAGGCTCAAAGTTTCCGCGATAGTATCAGCGAATACCAAAATAAAGACATGGTGGTACTTGGTGTCAGCATGGACGATCAGGCATCTCATCAACAATTTAAAGAGAAATATGGTTTACCCTTTACGCTTTTGGTTGATAGCGATGGCACGATTACCAAAGCCTATGATGTTGACGGTGGTGGTCATGCCAAGCGCGTAACCTACATTATTGACGGTAATGGCAAAATTACCCACGTTGATGACAAGGTAAATACTAGTACTCATGCTGCTGATGTGTTATCCAGTATTAGCTAGGTGAAATAAAAAATTAATTTTAATCTGTTTAATTTGGGCTTCTAAAGCTCTGTCTTCATAATTAGGATAGAGCCTTAGTCCAAATTTTATTGTTAGCTGATGGTCGTAAAAATAATTGCTAAATTGCGATCGCAAAGCCAAGCGTAAGCCCGATCGCCAAAGCAGAATCTTCGCTCAAAGATGTATATTGTCTTAGGTAAAAAGCGGAAATTTTAATAATGAGATACATCTCAAAGAAAGCCTATCTCAAAATTTGCAGCACACTGGCAGTTATAGCTTTAATTGGTCTGGCGACTATTGGCAATTATGGTGTCTGTGTGGATGAGGAGACTCACATAAAGAATGTTAAATATAACTACGATTTAATCACTAAAGGCAAGCCGATACCCATCGATCTCAAATACTACGGCATTATATTCGATGTCAGTGCGGAAACCGTTTTTCAAGTCCAGAAAATCTTTAAGCAGGGATTTGCTTATAATCTTCTTCAAGACGATGAATTACTCAATGGCGAACCCACAGATGGGGCTATTGCTGCCAGAATTCCAGTCAAGCATCTTCTAACTTTTTTGCTATCTCTAGTAGCTTACATTTCTGTAGCAGGAATGGTGGGGATTTTAGCTGGCTTCGATTACGCTTGGTTAGGCTCGCTCATTCTAGCTCTTTTTCCCAGGTTTTGGGGTCATAGCTTTTTTAATCCGAAAGATATTCCCTTAGCAGCTATGTTTACATTGGGAACTTTTTTAGGAGCTTGCTTAGTAGATTACTATCTTAAAGCACCCAGAAAGAATATAAAATTAGGCATCAACCGTATCACTCTCTACTCCTTATTTTACGGTGTTTTAGTCGGGTTGGCTACAGGAACCAGAATTGGCGGATTTTTCTTATTGTTTTTTGTACCTCTAACTCATCTGGTAATCAGCTTAAAAATAAAAAGTATTGGTAATTTTTTGCGCTTCTGGAGTTTATATGGACTGATGCTTGTTGCTTGGATGATAACCACAAGTATGATTCATCCTGCATCTTGGTCTAATCCAGCACGCTGGTTTATAGAAACTTTGCAATATTTATCTAAATTTCAGTGGACTAATACTGTTTTATTCAAAGGTCAACAGATTTTAGCCAGTTCTCTTCCGTGGGATTATCTTCCCAGATGGTTAGTGATTACTATTCCCTTAATTTTTCAAATTACGTTTTTTATCTGTTTACTGCTAATTGTCTACAAATATAAAGCATTAACTAATATTCAACAGGCTTGTGTAATCTTGGTTTCGCTACAAATATTTGTTTTACCAAGTATTGCCATCCTTAAACAATCAACTATGTATGATGGGATGCGACAATTTCTGTTTGTGCTACCAGGAATTGCCGTCTTTTCTGCTACTGCATTAGCTTGGATCTATCAAATGATATCCAGAAAAAGTTGGCAGATATTCGCTTCAATGTTAATGATCGTATTATTAAGTCCCATTGTTTTGGACATGATAGCTTTGCATCCCTATGAATACATTTATTTCAATCGGCTGTCTGGGGGATTGGTTGCGGCAGAAAATCAATATGAAACTGATTATTGGGGCTTGAGCGTTCGCGAAGCTATGGAGTGGCTCAATAATAATGCTGCCCCCAAGGCAATAGTTGCAACTCAAAGTCCATTTTTATCCAAAATATCGGCTTCTCCCAAACTTGATTTGGTTGTGGGGGATTCTAAACAGTTTTACTATGTAGCTCTACCTCGATGGGATTTTCATAGTCAATATCCCGAATGTCCAGTGGTTTATGCAGTTAAAAGACAGGGTGTTCCTCTGACTATTATCAAGAAATGTGGTTAGTTGGCTCAAAATTACGTTTATTCATTTGACAAACGTAATATAGCTATCAAAAGGGCGATCGCTTATCTGCTCGATGCTTTTAAACAAAAAGGTTTTAAAGTTGGTATTTAGTCATAAAAATTTGACCTGTATTCTCTATCAAAAGTGGGAAGTACGATTAGTGCTTTATTTTATATTATTTAATTAGACAGATATTTAATCTTTGCATCGGCTAATGATTTTGTTGTGGCGACTTATTGCTAAATGTTACAGGAGAACAACGTCACATATTTAGACGATGACCAAAATTGCTGCCGACTCAGTAAATACAAAATATACAAAAAGCTTGAATAAAAATATTAGCCAATGTCCTACAGACTCAAAGCTCATGAATCCGTATCTAAGGGAATCAAAAGAATTGCTACCGAGCAAATAGAAAAAGCAATAAGCGAGTTATCCACTACCGATGAGCTTGGCGTTGATGAAGCAGTACATCAAGTTCGCAAACGTTTGAAAAAAACCAGAGCCATAGTTCGTTTGGTACGAGATGGTCTAGGAAAGAAATCCTATAAGCAAGAAAATGCCCGTTTTCGCGATCTAGGACGCAATCTAGCCAGTTTACGAGACAGTGAGGTGCAGATTGAAAGTTTAGATAATTTAGCTACGCATTTTAAAGATATTGCGCCTGAATCCTTTACAGATATGCGTCGAGAACTAGAGGTTAATTATCGTCAAGAATATCAGCAAGTCTTGAATAAGGGTATTTTAATCTCGGTCAAAAATCAATTGAAAGATGCAAAAGATGCGATCGCCGATTGGAAAATTAAAGCGAATGATTGGTCAGCGATCGATCAAAGTTTGCAGCGTGTTTACAAGCAAGGTTATAAAGGTCTAGACCAAAGTATGTCTAAACCAACGGCAGAAAATCTTCATGAATGGCGTAAGCAAGTTAAGTATCTCCGCTACCAGCTAAAAATTTTGAGTCAGATTTGGTCGGAAATTATGACAGAGTGGGTCGATCAAACTCACAATCTATCTGATTATTTAGGCAAAGATCACGATTTAGCCGTGTTAAAAGAATTGGTTTTAAGTCAGCCAGAAAGATTCGATCGTCAAGCCACACTAGAGACTTTAACTACTTTAATCGATCGCCGTCGCCAAGAATTACAGTCAGCAGCGATATTCTTAGGCAAAAGGATTTACACAGAAAAACCAAAAGATTTTAGGGATCGTTTGGGTAATTACTGGCAAATCTGGCAAACAGAAATTTAATTTTAAAAACCTATTTAACCAGAAAGAGATCCAAAATTATGGCTAATAACAACCCACTTTTAGAAATCAAAAATTACGGACAAAGCGTCTGGATGGATAATCTTAGTCGCAGTCTAATTGAGTCTGGCGAACTAGAAAAGCAAATCAAAAATTACGGACTGCGGGGCATTACTTCCAATCCAGCGATATTTGAAAAGGCGATCGCTGGTAATCAAGTTTACGATGCAGATATTGAAGCTGGAATCAAAGCAAATAAACCAGTTAGTGAAATTTATGAATCGCTGATTTTTAAAGATATTCGTAATACTTGCGATCGCTTTAAAGAAATTTACGAACAAAGTGGGGGACTTGATGGCTATGTCAGTATCGAAGTCTCTCCCCATCTAGCCAGAGACACGGGCGGTACGATTGAAGAAGCAATACGCTATTACCAGGCAATCGAGCGTGAAAACGTAATGATTAAAATTCCTGGCACACCTGAAGGTTTTCCTGCCATCGAACGAGTTATAGCTGAAGGGATTAACGTCAATGTTACCTTGTTGTTTTCTGTAGAAAGTTACGAACACTCAGCACGGGCATATATTAGTGGTTTAGAACAGAGATTAGAGAAAGGTCAACCCATTGATAAGATTGCTTCAGTTGCCAGTTTCTTTCTGAGTCGCATTGATTCTAAAATTGACGGTCGCATTGAAGAAAAACTTGAAGAGATTGGTACAGAAACTTTAAACGAAGAAGTTCGTCTACGACAGATTCTCGGTAAAGTTGCGATCGCTAATGCCAAATTGGCTTATCAAAAATTTCAAGAAATTATTAATAGCGATCGCTGGGAAGCTTTAGCCGACAAGGGTGCAAACTTTCAAAGACTTTTGTGGGCAAGTACCAGCACTAAAAATCCTGAATATAGCGACGTGATGTACGTCAACGAATTGGTAGGAGAACATACTGTTAATACTTTACCTCCTGATACCTTAGAAGCTTGTGCCGACCACTGCGATATTACCGCTAATTCTATTGAAACTAACGTCGAAGCAGCCAAGCAGTTGCTAGCCAGTCTGCAAGAACCCGATATTAATATCGACTTAAATGAAGTGATGCAGGAATTATTGGAGGAAGGAATTGATAAATTTGTTCAACCCTTTGATTCTCTTCAGCAAACTTTAGAAGCCAAGGTTAAACAGCTTGCTGCTGCCTGATTCTTGTTTAAAACATTATAATTATCTCTTGTAAAAACACTAATAACTAAAAATGATTGAAGCACCTCCAGCACCTCCTAATCCTAATCCCAATCCACAACCCGTCCCAACTCCCGAACCTCAACCTGTACCAACGCCTATTCCACAGCCAGTACCAACGCCTATTCCACAACCAGTACCAACGCCTATTCCGCAGCCTATTCCCCAACCCAAGTAATTAATAACTGGTAATTTCCAACTTTTTACTGGTACGGCAAATTCTCAGTTGGCAGTGGTTGTTAAGGAACTCGGTATAAATTTAAGTAAACGCGCCGTACAAAGAGCGACTCGTTCAAGACAGTCCTTTGTTTGCTCAAAATGTTTCTATTCGTAGCTTTTAGCTTTTAAAGAGATATACGGAACTGAAAGTTTTACATTTCATACTCCGATTTAGCAACGCCGATTTTCAAATGTTGACCGCTACTTTTGAGAATTGGTATTAGTTGAGTAACAATTTTTTTTGCTTGGCGATCGCTTTAGGATAACTTATAATTTAGACCCATAGTTTTATGTCTACAATTCCTCAAGACCATGTTTTTGATAGCACCCTAGCCTTGGCCTTTAACGGCTATAAATTTATTTCCCAAAGATGTCAACGCTATCAGTCTGATATTTTTCAAACTCGGCTTTTATTAAAAAAAACAATCTGTTTTAAAGGAGAAGAAGCTGCCAAAGTTTTTTACGATCCTAAAAAATTTACTCGTAAAAAAGCTGCTCCTAAGCGACTTCAAAAAACCTTGTTTGGTCAAGGTGGTGTTCAAGGAATGGATGGTAAACCTCATTTACATCGTAAGCAGATGTTTATGTCTCTGATGACTGATGAGGGCATTCAGCGGTTAGCAGATTTGACTAGAGAACAGTGGTCAGCTTATGCTCAAAAATGGTCAAAGCAAGATAACGTTGTTCTATTTGCAGAAGCAAGAGCCGTTTTTTGTCGTGCAAGCTGTGCTTGGACTGGCGTTCCCCTGATTGAATCAGAAGTTAAGCAAAGAACCGATGATTTAGGGGCAATGATTGATGCTTCAGGAGCAATTGGTTTCAAACACTGGCAGGGAAGACGAAGCCGTCAAAGAACCGAGAAATGGATTGAAGAGATTATCGAACAGGTGCGAAATAGTCAGCTAGAAGTTGCCGAAGATAGTGCATTATACTGCATCGCCAACCATCGCGATTTAGAGGGAGAATTGTTAGATAAACATACTGCTGCTGTTGAGTTAATTAACATTTTACGACCAACGGTGGCGATCGCACGATATGTAACTTTTGCTGCTTTGGCTTTACACGAACATCCTGAATGTCGGCAAAAATTACAAACTGGGGAAACGGAATACTCTGAATGGTTTGTGCAAGAAGTGCGTCGATTTTATCCCTTTTTTCCGTTTGCAGCAGCTATAGTTTGTCAAGATTTTGATTGGCACGGATATCATTTTTCTCAAGGGACAAAAGTGCTGCTCGATTTATATGGTACTAATCACGATCCTCAATTGTGGTCAAACCCAGAAGCTTTTTATCCCGAACGATTTCGCGAATGGGATGAGAGCAAGTTTAATTTTATTCCCCAAGGTGGTGGAGACTACTATACCAACCATCGTTGTCCTGGAGAATGGATAACGATAAAGCTAATGAAGGTAACGCTGAATTTCTTTACTCAATCTCTGCAATACAATGTACCTAAACAAAATTTGCAAATTAGCTTATCAAAAATGCCGACTGCACCAAAGAGCAGATTTATAATTAATCTGAGTTCAGAATAAGTCCAAACCTGTAAGAGCGATCGCCGGTCATGGCAGTAGTTTGAATACAAAAGTCAAGCACCCAATCCCAAAACTCATTCCTTGGCTGTTATTAATGATTAATTTATTAATTGTCTGTTGTTTTAAGGCGATTAAGTAATTGATTCAATTGTTCACCGCTTAAAATAACTTTAATTTCCAATTTTTGTGTTGCATCCCGCAGCAATATTATCCCGCTATCATCTTTGATTGTTGCTGCTATTTGAGGATTTACTAAATCCAGCTTTTGATAAATCAATTCTGGTAAATAAATCTTGATCACTACCTGAGATTGAGATTGGGGAAAAATATAAAGCTGTTGCTGGGTTAAATCTAACTGTAGCTTACTAGGAGTTATATTGCGTTCGTCTGCAATTTTTTCGTTACGCCAAAAAAGCGTAATTCCCCTCAGTTGTGGTGTCTGCAAAACAAATGTTTCATCAAACTTTTGTAGCTGCCAATCAATTTCTTGTAAATCATTACTAGCAGGGATTAATCGCTGTTGCCAACTAATTTCTTTGCCTGCCAAATTAGACCACCAATTAGTGATCGCCTCTAGATTATCTCCGTTGCTGCGATCGCTGCTATTTTGTTGCCAAATTAAGTTGTTGCTCATGATAAAGCTCCCTTTCTTAACCAATAGGGGTAAAAGAATGTTCTAGAATAGTAAATCTAACCGAAACACTTATAAAAGTAATATTTTTAAATATGTCAGTATTGGCAGCAATTTCAGTAGTGCTTCTACTTATCGTAGTTCATGAATTTGGTCACTTTGCAGCAGCACGGTTACAAAAAATCAGAGTTAACCGTTTCTCAATCGGATTTGGACCTACTCTTTTAAGATACCAAGGTTCAGAAACGGAATACGCCATCAGAGCTATTCCTCTAGGCGGTTATGTAGGATTTCCTGATGATGATCCTGACAGCATTATCCCCCCAGATGATCCTAATTTACTACGTAATCGCCCTGTTTTAGATAGAGCAATTGTAATTAGTGCTGGTGTAATTGCCAACTTGATTTTTGCCTATTTTCTGTTGGTCGCTCAAGCGACAACCATTGGCTTTCAAGACATTAACTATAGACCAGGGGTACTAGTACCACAGTTGTTGAGCGAAGCCGAATCCGCTGCTGCCCAAGCAGGGGTTAAACCAGGGGATATTATTCTAAAAATAGATAATCTGGAACTAGACGATTCGGGGAAGGCTTTAGAAAATTTAAGAACTGCAATTCAAAACTCTCCCGATAAATCTCTACGGCTGATCATCAAAAGAGATGTTGAAACTGTTACTTTGGATGTCAAGCCAAATATTGGTCAAGATGGCAAAGGTAGAATTGGCGTGATGCTTGCTCCTAACGGAGATATTGTGCGTCGTCGGGCTAAAAATATCGTTGAAGCCTTTACCGCTGGAGCTAATGAGTTTCAAAGAATCATTCAGCTTACAGTCCAGGGTTTTTGGCAATTAATTAGTAACTTTAGCGAAAATGCTCAACAGGTAGCAGGTCCAGTAGCTATTGTGGCAGTGGGTGCAGAACTTGCCCGCAATGACTTAGGGAATTTATTCCAATTTGGTGCCTTAATTAGCATTAACTTAGCGATTATTAATATTCTGCCTCTACCTGCCTTAGATGGTGGTCAGCTAGCATTTTTGACCGTTGAAGGAGTTACAGGAAAACCTCTACCCAGTAAACTGCAAGATGGCATTATGCAGACTGGTTTAGTTTTGCTCCTTAGCCTAGGCATATTTATTATTGTTAGAGATACGGTAAATTTAGCGTTCTTCCAAAATCTATTTCAATAACTGATGGGATGGTCTCGTGTCGGACGCTTGCGCCTTCGGACGACGCGGGGTCTCGAATTTTTTTTTCTGCTTTAGTAGTCAATTGAAAGTAATAATTTATCGTTGTGTTGCGTAACATCAGCGTCCAAAAAATTCAGAGCGATCGCCTTGGCAGTGCAGCATTTGGTTATATATTTAACATTCAGAGAATTGGTATTAATCTTGACCATTGATAAAACTTCTACTAACACAGAGAACAAGAAAACCACCAAAACCAGGCGTAAATCGCCCAGTAAAACTCTCAAACAGCGATCGCACTCTATTTTTTCTCTGTTAACAGAACTATATCCCGATGCCACCTGTAGCCTAAATTATGAAACTCCTGTGCAGCTTTTGGTAGCAACTATTCTTTCGGCACAATGCACAGATGAACGGGTAAATAAAGTAACTCCTGCCTTATTTGCAACCTTTCCTGATGCGTTATCTATTGCAGAATGCGATCGCGATCAATTAGAAGCTTTGATTCGTTCTACAGGCTTTTATCGTAATAAAGCCAAAAATATCCAGGGTGCTTGTCAGATGATCGTTACCAATTTTGATGGCAAAGTTCCTAGTGATATGGAGCAGCTATTAAAGCTGCCAGGAGTAGCCCGTAAAACCGCCAATGTAGTCTCTGCTCATGCTTTTGGTAATATTCAAGGGGTAACGGTAGATACCCATGTTAAACGTTTGAGTAATCGTTGGCGGTTGACTGAATCTGATAATCCAATTCAAATAGAAAAAGATCTAATGGCTTTGCTACCTCAGTCAGAATGGGAAAACTATTCTATTCGCACGATCTATCACGGTAGAGCAGTTTGCAAGGCTCGTAAGCCTCTGTGTGAAGTCTGTGAGCTAGTTCCTCTTTGTCCTTCGGCAAAAGAGTATTTGAGATAATGAGATTTGCTAGGTTGGATCAAAACCTATCATAAAAGTCTAAGTTCGAGTTATACTAAGAAACTGTGTGTTTATATTGATACCAATAAATTTTTATGGCTAAGAAAGCTATGGTCGAGCGGGAAAAAAAACGCGCTCACTTAATTGAAAAATATGCTGATAAAAGAGCAGAATTAAAAGAAAGTTTGCGTACATCCAAGTCCGCAGCCGAAAAGCTTGATATCAGTCGTCAAATTCAAAGATTACCTAGAGATAGCTCTGCTACGAGAAGTCGTAATCGCTGTATGATAACTGGTAGACCTAGAGGATACTACCGCGATTTTGGTTTATCTCGTAACGTATTGCGCGAATGGGCGCATGAAGGTTTACTACCTGGAGTAGTTAAGTCTAGTTGGTAGGTTTTTATTCAGGTAATGGGGTAAAAGAGTAAAGATTAAACTTTAATCCTTTCTCTGACCCCTAACTGGCTTTAAAAAAGAGTCCTTTGTTTGGGCAAAATTAGTTCAAGATCCCAATTCGCTACTTTTTGAGCGATGCGATCGCTATTTGCCAAATCTTTGGTGTAGGGTAAAATACCGACCACGGGGATATGCGTCAAGGACTGAATCAAATTAATTGGCGTTAAATCATCTATTCTTCCTACCGCTTCAAGCTGAGAACAGTTAAGAATAATTCCTTTTAAATCAATTTTCAAGCTACGGGCTAGTGCTACGTTGGCTACAGCATGGGCGATCGCACCAAGCTTTACAGGTACAACTAGAACCGTAGGTAAACGCCAGTCCGCAGCAAGATTACCTACAGTCAGTTCATTGGTTACAGGAGAGCCTAAACCACCTAAAGACTCTAATAACACTAAATTAGATTTTCGTTGCGAAGCTTGCAACTCCTGCCAGATTTTACCCAAATCAATTATCTTACCTTCTTGAGCAGCAGCGATGGGCGGTGCTAAAGGAGCATCAAAGCGTAGCGGTACAACAATATCAGTGAATTCCGACTCAGCAAATAGGCGGTTGTATAATTCGGCATCCCCTGAACCAGTTTGCATTAATTTAAATATGCTCAAAACGGTTTTCTCACTTTTATATTTATCCAATTGGTAACGTTGCCAATAAGTCGCTAAAGCAACGGTTACAAATGTTTTACCCACATCCGTGTCTGTCCCTGCAATTAATAGTACTGTCATAACCTATTTTGTAATTGTCGTTTTTTATACCTGCTCTATTACAATATCAAGATTATGTAATAGATAGAGCTAGTGAAATTTACCGTAGTAAGATGTACTGATGTTGAAAAGTACCAAAAAAAATATAATATGTTAAAGAGATTTGGTATACAGATGAACAAATATCATCCAAAAGCCCAAGTAAAAGCTAAATTTTTACTTTAAATATTTGTAATTAACTAGGAGTTTTGGGTTTTTCTCTACCAAAAATATTGTGCATAACAATAGCCTAGTCAATGATAAGATTGCCCTGAATTGAGTTGAATATATTTGCCGTGAGCCATAGTACCACCTTAATGCCTCAGTCGATGGAGCAAACTCCCTTTTTCTCAGACTCCAATCGCCTTAGATTGTTTTCTGGTTCTGCTAACGTTTTTCTTGCAAGAGAGGTTGCCCACTACCTGGGAATGGATCTCGGTCCAATGATTCGTAAACGGTTTGCTGATGGAGAGCTTTATATCCAAATTCAAGAATCAATCCGAGGGGCAGATGTTTACTTGCTTCAGCCTTGCTGCAATCCTGTAAACGATAACCTAATGGAATTAATGATTATGATTGATGCTTGTCGTCGAGCATCAGCACGTCAGATAACTCCAGTCATTCCCTATTATGGTTACGCTAGAGCAGATCGTAAAACTGCGGGCAGGGAGTCTATTACAGCCAAACTAGTAGCCAATTTACTGACAGAGGCAGGAGCGAGTAGAGTTTTAGCTATGGACCTGCATTCAGCGCAAATTCAAGGCTATTTTGATATCCCTACAGATCATGTATATGGTTCTCCTGCCATTTTAAATTATTTATCAACCAAAAATTTGGACGATATAGTTGTGGTTTCACCAGATGTAGGTGGTGTAGCCAGAGCCAGAGCATTTGCCAAAAAGCTCGATGATGCTCCTTTGGCAATTATTGATAAGCGTCGTCAGGCTCATAATGTAGCTGAGGTGATGAACGTGATTGGAGATGTCAAGGGCAAAACCGCGATTCTGGTAGATGACATGATTGATACGGCTGGTACTTTAGCAGCAGGCGGCAAATTGCTAAAAGAAGAGGGTGCTAAGGAAATTTACGCCTGTGCTACCCATGCTGTTTTCTCTGAACCAGCCGTATCTAGATTATCTAGTGGGGTTTTTAAAGAGGTCATTGTCACCAATACGATTCCGATTGCAGAGGATAAAAAGTTCAAGCAGTTAACTGTACTCTCGGTAGCTAATCTATTAGGAGAAGCGATATGGCGTATTCATGAAGCTAGTTCGGTTAGCAGTATGTTTCGCTAGTCAATTTTGACCCAATTATACAAAAATTTATACCTATTACCTATGAATAATGCTCTTGGAGACTAACCTATTTGTTGTCTACAAGAGCATTTGTTTGCCCAGCGTTTTGCTAATAAACTACAAGATATAAAATAATTTACTTAGATCCAGGATAGAGAGGTTCTTTATAAAGAGATCCAAGTCGCTTAGGAGGCCAAAAACGGACAGTTGCTTTGCCAATTATGTTTTCACGGGGAACGAAGCCCCAGTAGTGAGAATCATAACTGTTATTGCGATTGTCTCCAAAAACGAAGTATTGCCCTTGAGGAACTTTGACTGGACCAAATGTATAGTTAGGAGCATCAAGGATGTATTTTTCAGTTAATCGTTTATTATTAACGTATACTCCATGGTTCTTCACTTCCACAGTATCTCCTGGCAAACCGATTACCCTTTTTATAAAAGCCTGCTTATAGTCTTGTTCTTTTAAAGCTTTTGTAGGCGAAAAAACCACAACATCTCCTCGTTCTGGTTTATGAAAATGGTAGCTTATCTTTTCTACAATCAAACGGTCATTAATTTCTAGAGTGGGAAGCATTGACTCAGAAGGTATATAACGAGCTTCCGCTACACAGGCGCGAATACCAATCGCTAAGATAGCAGCAGAGACTAGAGTTTTTAACAGTTCAACTACTGGATTTTCTTCTTTTTCGCTCATAAGCACACAAATCCTCGTGCGTAATAATGGTTATGGTCAAGTTTTTGAGAAATCAAGCCGTATTTTTAGTTTTACCAGCTAATTTTATTGAATTGGTAGTTGAAGAAAAAAGCTTAATTATCTTGGGGAAATATTAGAAAAAGCAAATTTATGTTTGTATAAATCGCGGTTTTTACGGTCATAGAAAATTCTGGAACTAAAATTACAAAATAGAGCTTTAGCGATTCCCTTATAATAAACTAAGTTATCTTGTTTAAGTAATTTGATTAAAGCTTTTGAGAGTAGCTATTGTGTTGTCAAACAAAAAGAAAGACAAAGGTTATCAACAAAATTTTATGGGAGAAGCTAATTACCAATGAGTATTATTCGCTCTCTTGAATCATTTTCACTTCCAGAGTTATTTAAATTAATTGAGCGTGACTCCAAATCAGGTCGTCTGATTATCGAAACTCCAATTTGTAGCAAAACCGCAAAACGCAAGGGTATATACTATATCTGGTTTAAAGAAGGACAATTAATTGCGGTCAGTGATTGCATAAATCAAAAAGGTTTGATTAATTTAATTGCCGGGAGAGGATGGCTAAGTCCACTAATTATTTCTAGACTAAGGACTTTATGTCCTACCTCAATGCCTTTAGGAGTTTATTTACACAAGAAAAAGCTGTTAAATAAGGAAAGGTTAAGTTTGGTTTTTCAATTGCAGCTTCATCAAGTTTATCGTCTATTTCAGCTAGATGGTGGTCGCTTCAGGTTTGATGATTTTTCCCAGCTTTCAAATCGAATTTTGACGGTTCCTTGGCTAGAAATGACTGGACAACAGATAAGAACCACTGAAGTTACTATGTATGCCCTTAGACTAATAAGCAATTGGGATAATTTTAGCAATTACTTACCAGAACCGAGTTTTGCTCTGCAACGTGTTATGGAGCGATCGCATCTTAAACTAACGGCAGTCGAGCGCGAAATTTGGGAGTTAGCTAATGGCAAAACTTCGCTTATAGAGATAACTATATTAATGAAGCAATCATTATCAACAATTCAGGCGATCGCTTTTAGATTAATAGCTGTAGGACTTGTAGAGTCAGTTTTTTACCCTAGCTATGATTGGATAAAGCCTAATAACCAAGAAGCTCAAAATATTTCAATCTAATTGCAGCGATCAGCAATCTTCTAAGATCTTTAGGGAAAATACTTCTGTATTCGATAGTTGAGGCGAGCTTTTTAGAAAAAGAAATAAGAAATTAATAAATTTTTAAGCAGTAATATAAAAAGATAGTATATAATTTTAAGCCCACAATCATAAATTTTATCAGTATCATCAATTATGGATAAAAATCCTGCTTTAATACAAGAACCTCGTTACGAACCTGCGATTGTAATTCCTCTTAAGCAAGAAGCATCTTTACTAGATTGGCTCAAAGCTAGTAATCGTCTAATTCCTCGTGAACCAGTAGAAGTAGAGAAAGAGAAAGTTAAATCTGACGATGATTTGGATGTTCTCATGGATGGTGATGACGATGACTTTGTAGATGATGTTATTGTTGCTGATGATGATGATTAAAATTTAGCAGATTAATTAAAAAGAATAAGGATCGCCAAAAAGATAAAATCTTTGTCAATTCAACATTTTGTGATAACCAATAATTTTCGGAAAACTTAACGTAATTTAATGGTGAATGCTAAATCGCTTTCTACAGGAAAATTGATTAATCCTTCTGGTAAAGCCTTATTAATTTTTCTGATCTGCGTTTTAACCATAGGAGCGATCGCTTTTGAATCTGCTGGTCGTTCTCCGAATCAGCAATGGGGTTCGCTATTATTTCCTCTTTTGGGCTGCGCCACGATTAGTGCTTTATTAGGGTTTTGGGTTGTTCCCATACTCAACAAGCTCAAAACAGGGCAAATTGTTCAGGAAGACGGTCCTCAAAGTCATTTAAAAAAAGCGGGAACTCCCACAATGGGAGGAATTTTTTTTGTGACTGTAGCTATAGCTGCATCTTTGATTTGGGTAAAGTTGATTAATGGTACATCGATCTCGCCAGAGTTAATTGCTGTTTGTTTGCTTACCTTCGGCTATGGCTTGATTGGCTGGATTGATGATTGGCAGGTATTGCGACGCAAATCTAATAAGGGCATATCTCCTCGGCTAAAGCTAACCCTACAAATTTTGCTGGGGATAGTTTTTACCCTGTGGCTTTTCTGGCACCAGTTTCCCTCGATTACAGATATTCGCCTGCCAGGAGAACTGCATTTATCTTTAGGTTGGTTTTTTTTGCCCTTGGCATTGTTTGTTCTCACGGCGGAAAGCAACGCTACCAACTTAACCGATGGAGTAGACGGATTAGCTGGAGGAACAGGCGCGATCGCTTTATTGGGTTTAGGGGCAATTATTAGTCCTAGTCATGGAGATCTGACCATTTTTTGCGCTTGTCTTAGTGGTGGATGTCTGGGCTTTTTGGTTCACAATTGCAACCCTGCCACGGTATTTATGGGGGATACAGGCTCTTTGGCTTTAGGTGGTGCATTGGCAGCAGTTGGACTTAGTAGCGGCAATCTTTGGGCGTTATTTGTAGTTAGCGGTATTTTCTTTGTGGAATCTCTCTCAGTGATCGCTCAGGTCACTTACTACAAGGCAACTAAAACCGCTGAAGGGAAAGGCAAACGCTTGCTTAAAATGGCTCCCCTTCATCATCATTTTGAACTGAGTGGCTGGGGTGAAACTCAGGTAGTTGGTGTATTTTATCTGGTTAATATCATGCTAGTGGCGATCGCTTATTGGCTGCACTAGCTTCTAAATTAAAAAGCTAACGAGGTCGTCTAATATAATACGCTTATTAGCAGAAAAATAGCTCTATTTATAAAAGCTTTTACTTTGTTTCTATTACGTGGGTTAATCTTTCAATTGCACTGGTCAACCTTTCTTGAGCTACTAGATTAACATCAGGTTCTTCTTCCTCTAGTGCCTCTTGACGAATAATACGTTTTTTGGCTTTTTCAAAAGCCTGTACAAGCACATATATACAAAAAGCAATTACCAGAAAGTTTAAAACTGCCGCTAAAAACAAACCGTATTGAATACCGCCTGCGGATAATTCTGAGAGTCTATCTACTCCAGCAGCTTTCATTGCTGGATTAAGAATTGCGGGGGTAATAATGTCTCCAACTAAAGAATCGATAATTTTGCTAAATGCAGCACCAATGATTACTGCTACAGCTAAATCGACAACATTACCACGCATGATAAAGTCGCGAAAACCTGCTAAAAACCCACTTGCCTGTGTTCCTTTTCTAACCATAATTGTTTGATTTCAAGGTAATAAAAACTTTTTGTTGATTCAAAAATTATAAACGTTCTGATTGTAATTGCAGATTTAGATTTGGCAATGGCTTTGTTTCTAATTAGCAACTACTTCAATTTCAAATGTAAAGTTTCTAACTGTTGCCAACATATATATAAGGCACGAGGAACATGAAAAAAGCCTTTCCATTTGCCACCTTTGAGGTTTAACAAGACTTTTCCCTCTCTATTTAAATAACCAAACCATGCTCCATAGTCATCATCAACAAAATGCCTCCATGTATAATTATGAACTTTTTCAAACCAATCTAAACACTCCTGTCGTCCAGTTAAATTAAATCCCATTAATAAAGCTACTAAAGTTTCTAAATGTACCCACCAAAGTTTTTGATCCCATTCCAATTGATGGAGAGGATGTCCTTGAGCATCCATAAAATAATAAATACCCTGATATTTTCTGTCCCAGCTAAATTCCAGAATATTTAGTACTACATCTACAGCCTGATTAATTAAATCTAGATCTTGACCACGGTTAGCAATATCCATGACAAACCACATTGCCTCAATACCATGACCAGGATTAATTAACCTACCATCAAAACAATCTAAATGTTTGCCTTGGGGAGTCACGTTTTCGTACATCAATCCTGTCTCAGTATCTAAAAAATCGCCCATTACTTCTTGAACTGTTGCTGCTAAAATCTTTTCGAGCCGATCGCTTTCAAGCAACCAGTCCATCTCCAGAGATAGGTTAGCCAAAATCATGGGTACCGCTAAACTCTTGAGCGATCGCGTGCCTGGAAAAATTTTGTTATATTTACCTTTGGGGTTATGCTGACGACGCAACACGTTATTGTATGCCTGCAACGCAATTTCCTTAGCATTTTCTTCTCCAGAAGCTAAGGCGTATTGACTAAAAGCCATGGCTGCAAAACAATCAGAAAAAATATTATAGGGTTGAACCAGAGGCTGTCCAATTCGATCTAAAGCAAAATACCAATTTCCCAAATCATCCCGTCCATTTTTGGCGAGAAAATCTGCTCCATGTTTGGCAATTTTCAACCATTCTTCTTGCCGATCTAAACGGTTGTACAACATGGAATATGTCCATATCTGACGATTTTGTAACCAGATGAACTTATCGGTATCATATACATTTCCTTGCCGATCTAAACAAGTAAAATACCCACCATATTCCTCGTCAATGGAATGTTCTGACCAAAAAGGAACTACATTATTGAGCAAGGTATCTTTATATATTTGGGCTAGATTCTTAAATGTTTGGTTCATACTTGCCTGATTATTAGCCCAAAAGCGATCGCCTTAAGTAAATATGTAAAGTTTTGAAAACAGCACTGTTAGAATACTAAAGTGCTATGAATTAGCGGTTAATATTTCTTCTACTTTAATATCAATTGTGGGAAAGGCTAAGGGTTTAACATTACCTGTAGTCACTTCTTCTTTGCTTAAATAACCATTCTGTTTTGGACTAGTAAATACCCAAAGTTTATTATGAAGTAAATCAACTACCCAATATTCAGGAATACCATAACGTTCTCATAACTATACTTGTATAATTTGCCCTGCATTTACTTCTACTTCAATAATATCTCCATCTTTTAGTTCAAACTCATCCCTTAACTTAATATCTGTTGCTATCTCTAAAATCTGTTCTGGAAGATAGCCATGTTTTCCAGTATCGCTATCAGTACGAAGAATATAAGCCTCTCTGCTCAAAATTTGACAGGGAATCATGCTAACCGAAACTTTTCCACTGTATTCTTCTTTTTCTAGACGGATGCAATCTTGAGGAAAATAATATTTATGATCGATAAGATGAATATTAAGTGTACCTGGAAAGAAAATCATTCCCGTCTTTTGTGTATAGTAAGATGATAACTTTTCTATCCAGAAAGAAAAATCATTTTTACCTGTTTTAATTTCTCCTCGGAGTTTCATAATTTATATTATTGTTTAGATGTTTGAAGAGCGATCGCCATTATTTTGACTTTCTTCAAATCATATTATAATTTAAATGTACACTTAAACGTACATTCTTTATGCCAAAATATCTTACGATTACCGAAGCTAGAAAAAATTTTCTAAGTCTACCTGATGAATTAATTGACGAACCCATAATTATTACTAAACATGGTAAGCCTGTAATGGTAACGGTTAGTTACGAACAAATGGAATCTTTATTAGAAACTTTAGAAATATTAGAGGATAAAGAATTTAATTCCCAATTGTCTGCAAGCATTCAACAAGATAAAGCTGGAGAGAGCGTTAGCTGGGAAGATGCTCAAAAAAAACTAGGGTGGTAATGCAATACAAACTCGAAATTACTCCTTTAGCAATAGAGTTGTTAAGCAAAATTAAAGACAAGAGAGAACAAAAGGGTTTAAAAAAGAGGATTGAGAAATTAACCTCAGAACCAGAAAAACAAGGTAAGGCTTTATCAGGAAAACTAAAAGGATATCGCAGCGTTAGAGCTTTAGGTTAACGTTATCGGATTGTCTACCGAGTTGAGCAGTCTAGAATAACCGTGATAATAGTTGGTGCAGGTATTCGCAAAGAAGGAGCGAGAAAAGATATTTACGCTATTTTAAATAAGTTTTTTACTGAAGAATTTTATTAAGGCGATCGCTTTAATAAAATTAACCGCAATCTTGGTAGAATGGGCATTGCTCACTACTACTATTCTCCAGGTGCGATCGCTCTAAAATTGGGAATTATTGTTTTACCGCTACAGCAACAACACCAATCTTTTGTATAAACTTCTTTCTTTACCCAGTCATGAAAGCTAGAATATTGCCACAGATGAGGACAAGAAACTAAACCGTGTTTAACTGGATTATAGTGAATATAATTTAAGTAATTTTCTAAATCCGAGTCGCTACGAATTGTACAGCGGTTTGCATCTAAATAGGGGAAAATAAGGTGTTATAAAAATAGGTAATAAATGAAGCCCTATTCTGTAGATTTACGAGAGAAGATAGTTAGTGCGATCGAGAAAGGTGATAGCTCGGTGAGAAAAGTTGCGCTA
>JBBSPC010000086.1:0-21495 GCA_038259125.1 Chroococcales cyanobacterium
GATTCAGCGCAACAAGCACTAATTTTACTTCTACCTCATATTTTGCTTTTGTCTCTTTTAAATCAGTTAGAGACAGTTATACCCTGGTTACATGAGCGGGATTTTGATTTTTGTCTGATGAGGTGCAAGATCTGAGTTTAAGCGGTAATCATTACCTAAAGCAGATTCTTGGACGTATTTTATGATCGACCTCGAAGAGAATTAAGCGATCGCTTCTTAATTCAGTCACTTCAACGGGTCTCAGACCCGCAACGCGCTGAATCGCTTTTTTGTGTTTTGGCATGAAACACAAAGTATTTGCAGCTAAATTATGTTAAATTAATTCAATTTCTTCTGTCTGTGGTAGATTGACAGATGGTAGTAAAACAAAAGTATAATGCTGCTCAAATCGGTTTTAATGATAACCAGTCATTAAATGTAAAGGGGAAAGTTCAGTGAAAATCTGGCACTGTCCCGCAGCTGTAAGGAGATTGTCGTCAATTTCTATAGTCAGAATGCCCGCCGATATTATATACAACCACGTCTACATCATATCTGCGAGGTACAGATCGTGTTAATTTCACTTCACAACAATTGTCGTTGGCTTACTCTACATAGCTTTAATTTTTTTAAGCATTTATTACTAATAATAAACCAAAATAATTAAATTCAAAAAGTACCTATCTAAATTTAATTAATGGAGAGGTACTTTTGAACTATAAATGCTCTTCGCTGACAAAAAAATAATTAGTTGATTACTACTCTAAATTTTGTTTTGCTGAATTTTATTATTCAAAGAACCAAAATATCTGTAGCTATTGATTAATGTCCACATGGTTTTGAATCAAATTTAATCATAAATTATGAACAAAAATAGTGCGATCGCGCAACTTTCTCGTAAGGTAACTGCGTTTGGTTTTCTGGCTAGTGTCTTATTAAGCATCAGCTTACTGCTTATCCCCTCCCCCGCCTTGGCTCATCATCTTAGCGGTGGCAAAACCCCCAGCACTTTTGCATCAGGATTTCTTGCTGGTTTGGGTCATCCTGTAATTGGCATCGATCATCTCGTTTTTGTGATTGCTATTGGTTTGCTGGCAGCTTTAAGCAGCAAATTAGGTATGGTTATTCCTCTGACGTTTATTCTGGCTACGGCTATTGGCACAGGAATACATCTAGAGAGTATTAGTTTGCCCATACCCGAAATAATTATTTCGGCTTCAGTGCTAATTGTCGGTATCTTTTTGGCAAAAGAAAATAAAACTAATTTAGCTTTATTAATCGTTGTTGCTGCGATCGCTGGTCTTTTTCATGGCTATGGCTACGGAGAATCTATCTTCGGTGCTAGGGCTACTGCCTTAGAAGCTTATTTATTAGGATTTTGTTCGATTCAATTGGGCATTAGCGCGATCGCTTTTTATGTCGGCAAATCGATTCTCAAAAAAGCTTCTGGATCACCTAACTTATCTCTGCGTTTTGCAGGATTTGCTGTCTGTGGTGCCGGCGTTGCTTTTCTTTCCAGTGCTGTACTGGCGTTGATTTTTCCTTCAGTGTAATTATTAATTATCGATTGGACTTTATTAATCATGCACAAAATTCCCGTTACCGTAATTTCAGGCTTTTTAGGCGCAGGCAAAACAACCTTAGTGCGCCATCTACTGCAAAACAACCAAGGAAGGCGCATCGCTGTCTTAGTTAATGAGTTTGGCGAAGTTGGTATTGATGGTGATTTGTTGCGATCGTGTCAAGTTTGTGATGAAGAAGATGGCGATCGCAACATTATTGAACTTACCAATGGTTGTTTATGCTGCACAGTACAAGAAGAATTTTATCCAGTTATGCAGGAATTGCTAAAGCGTCGCGATCAAATTGACTGTCTTTTGATTGAAACTTCGGGATTGGCTTTGCCTAAGCCTTTGATTCAAGCATTTCGTTGGCCCGCGATTCGCAATAGTGCCACCGTAGACGGAGTAGTAACCGTGGTAGACTGCAATGCTTTGGCGACAGGCAACTTAGTAGGAGATATTGACGCTTTAGAGTCTCAAAGACAGGCAGATCCAAATTTAGAACACGAAACGCCCATTGAGGAGCTTTTTGAAGATCAGCTAGCCTGTGCTGACATGGTGTTGCTGACTAAAACTGATTTGGTTGATGAAGATAGATTGAGCAAAATCAAAGTTTGGCTAAAACAAGAATTACAGCCTGGGGTAAAAATAGTCACTGTAAGCAAAGGAGAAATCGATCCAGATCTTTTATTAGGGTTTAATGCTGCGGTTGAAGATCACTTAGATAGCCGTCATTCTCATCACGATCACGAAGCTGAACATGAACACGACGATGATATTAATTCCATTGAACTGTTGTCAGAACAAGCCTTTGAGCCTGAAACTTTAACTAAACAACTCAAGCAGTTGCTTCAAGAACAAGAGATTTATCGCGTTAAGGGATTTATTAAGGTGCCAAACAAGTCAATGCGCTTGGTGTTGCAGGGAGTAGGCAATCGTTTTGATACCTTTTATGATCGCCCCTGGGCAGCCGATGAACCCAGACAAACTCGTTTAGTGCTAATTGGACATAACTTAAAGCGAGATTTAATAGAACAATCTATTTTGGGCGATAAGGCATTAATATAGATAGTTTCGCTCATTGACACTGTAGTTAATTCAGTTTTAGATAGTGTGCAGTTTATAATTTGTCAAGGTGAAAAACTCTTACGAAGCAAACTCGGCTACATTAGTATTAGATATAAATACTTAACGTATCCTTCTTTCTATAGCTCATATTATCTATCTCAAGAATTACCATGAAAATTAAATCGTTAGCGGTCATACTTGCTGGATTAGGCGTTGTTATTGGCGGCGCGATCGCTTCTCCAGCTAAAGCACAAACTAAAGACACCAATACCTATTATTGCGCTCAACTTAATGGAGATTGGACTACCTTTGTTAATACCCCCAGAGGCAGAATATCCTTAATTAACTGGCAAAATAGCTTTTCTGGTGAATGGACTCCTAAAAACCGATGTGGTGCTGTTTCACAGCGTTTCCAAAGATTTTTAGACCAAGGCAATCTCAAGTTTATTCGTACAGGTGATGTAAACAAAATGCCTGTGCTTTGTGTAGCCAATACTAGAGGCGGTACTTGTCCTGAAGAAAACGTCCTGGTAACTTTAAAGCAAGGCACAGATCCAGAAGGAGTACTAGTCAAACTTGTGGATTTCCGTCGTAGCGTTAGTGGACAAACCTTGACTCTAAGTGGAGATGACCCTGGTTTCTACTCTGACGGTGAGTTTTATGTAGATATGGCAAAATTTCTCGACGCTGTACCCGTAAACAATTAAAAATAGAGATAAGAGTAAACTTATCAAGACTAGTTAATGAAATGGCTACCTAATCAAGGGTCAGAAAACAAAGGCTTTGGGAGAACAATCTTTGCAAACATTAACTTCTTACAACCCACATCCCAGCCAATGAAAATGATGATCTGTTTAATTGGCACTGGGATGTTTTTGTCTGGAGATGTTTCTAAATTAAAAACCAAAATTGTTGGTAGCACTACTTCTCAAGAATTAGTCAAAGAAGTCAGTCACCATGCAGCAAGCATCAGCGTCAAAATATTGAACAGCAATTTTTTGGGTTCGGGCTTTATTGTGCTGCAAGAAGGTCAAAAATATACTGTCATCACCAATCAGCACGTTTTGCGAGCAGGAGAAGCTCCCTACAGTATTCAAACTGCTGATGGAAAAACCTATTCAGCAAAAGTTGCGACCGCGGAAGGCGGTCAAGCGCAAGTCCCGCCTTTGCAAGGCGGGGAACGCTTGACTAATTTAACTTCCAAACAAGATTATGATTTGGCTGTATTAGAATTTAACTCTAATAATACCTATCCCACAGCAAAAATTGGTAGTTCTTTATCTCTTGAGGTTGGAGAACCAATATACGCTGCTGGGTTTCCCCGTTCTGAATTAGAAAAAATATCTTCTCCCTTTATCTCAAAACAGCCTCAAAATGATGAGCCTAATGGTTTTGTGCTTAAGTCAGGTCGAGTTGCTATGATTTTAAACCAAGCTCTTGAGGAAGGATATCAAATAGGCTATACCAACAATGTTCAAAGAGGGATGAGCGGAGGTCCTTTATTAAACAGCCAAGGAGAAGTAGTCGGGATAAATGGTAAGCACGCCTATCCTCTTTGGGACTCTCCTGAAATATATCAAGATGGTTCTCAGCCTTGTCCTGCACTACAGGAATTAATCACACGCTCAAGTTTGGCAATTCCCATTGAAAAAAGCATTGGATTAACCCCACATTTAGAGTCTCTTAAACCACTATCTAACTTAAAAATCGCTCGTAAATCTATGTCGCTAGAAAATTCCCAATTAATTGCTAAAATGCAGGCGGAAGCAGAAGTAACCAATCAAAGCTGCAAAAAATCTACTGATGAGCTTCAAGATCAGTTTTAAAGGTATTGTCTTCTCGTATGAACTTTTATTCTGAAGTGCTATTTAATTGATTTCAATCTTTAAAAAGGTCGAGACAGGCAACACCTGCCCAACCCGTGAAGACTATACCGCCAAAGAAAGCAGCAATATAGACAATCGGACCCCAGCCTAAGTCTGTCGTCATGAGCAAACAGAAGAGGCAGGTCGAAATGAATAGCACCAGGATCGCCATCAAAAAATTGATCAATTCCATATTTAGATACTCACTAATTTTTTCAGTTTATTTAAACCAGGAATTACAGTTTGTTGTTCTCCAACTAATGTTACTTCTGTAATTAGATTAGAAGAATCAACTTCTTCTAGGTCTCGACATCTTTGAGTTTTAATCATGGTAATTTGGCTAGTTAAGACAAAACTGACAAAAGAGGCGATCGCAATTACAGGCAACATTGCCGTCCCCGAAAGTACGCTGAGTATAATACTAGTACTAACTGGAGTTTTAGTAACAGCTACATTTATTGCTGCCATCAAGCAGACCATGCCAACAGTTGGATGAACTTGAGGTACTGCCAAGGATACCGCATAGCCGACATTCGCGCCGATAAAGAATAGGGGGAAAATAAAGCCACCTAAAAAGCCAGAATGAAGGGTAAAGCTAATGGCAAACATTTTAGCAACGGCGATCGCCAGTAATAGACCCACACCTAAACCAGCCCCCGTTTCAATTACGGTCTGAATTTGCGCCTCACTAAAGAACAGGGTTTGGGGGAAAGCAAAAGCAATTAGACCAATGGATAAACCCCCCAAAGTTGCCAAGACAATCGGATAATGTTCTAAAGGTTTAAGCAGCTTGCCAATCAGGCGAAAGATGATAATAAACATTACTGCCAATCCAGCACCAATTACACCCAAAACCAAGCCTTCTAGTAAGTTTTGGGGAGACAGAGCAGGAACTTCTTCAAAATGATAAAAACCACCAATAGTTATACCCGTGTTTAAACGGAAGACAGCAAAGGAAAAAATGGCAGCAATAATCGCAGGTGCGATCGCTTCAAAATATTGCAAACCTCGACGATGGGGAATTTCTAGGGCAAACAAAGCTGCGCCAATAGGTGCGCCAAAAAAAGCACCCAAAGCTGCACTCATCCCGCAAAAAGTGAGAATTCTGACTGAAGTTTTGGCTAGCTTCAATCTATCGCCTAACCAGCTACCAAAGCTGCCATTAACCTGAACTAAGGGTGCTTCGGGTCCTGCACTGCCACCAGATGTAATGGCAATCAAAGAAGCAATAATCATCGCTGGAGTTTTGCGGATATCAATTTTGCCTGGGTTGTGAATTTTATCGACTACCTGAGCCATTTCCCCAGGAAGCCCGAAAAAATAAAGAGCTAAACCGACAAAAAATCCGCCAATAGTAGTAGCAATCCAGACATAGTTACTAACCCCAAGCCAGCCAGGAAAATAAGGCTTTACTATTTCAGGCAGCGTGTGCCACATACCGTGCATCATGGTTTCTAGCACGAAATAGTAGACAGTGGCTACCAGACCGCCAAAGATACCAATAACTACAGCACAAAGATAAAGCTGTGAGTAAGTTAGCTGTTTCTTATTGCTAATGTTTTCTAGACTGGGTTTGTTTTCGTGGAAATCGCTTATCTCAATTTGACCATTCGACGACATACATATACTCCTAAAAACCTAAAAACGTTCTCAGTTCAACTATGAAAAAAATAATCTCACCACACACCAACTCAAACATTTATTTTTTTCTTCGGTTAATCTTTTCTAGCTCGCTGGCTCATGTTCTCCATCTTCGTGTTCTCCTCGAAGGTCTTTGAGAAAAAAGCAAACCAAGTTAAATGTAAAATGCGATCGCGACCATTGAATGACAAAATTCCAGACATAAATAATCAATTCTTCAATGGTTACAATTTTTTGACTTCAGTCTTTTTATCTTTTTGATATCAAATAAACAAACTTAACTACAGTTATTTTTATAATCGTAATTTTAAATTAAATTTAATCGAAATATTTATTCTTGACCACTAATAAAAACTACAGTTATGCTATTGATCATGGTATCAAAACAGTGAAATTTAATAGTTTTAAATTAAATACTAATTAATAATTGAACCTAATATTAATTGGTCTATGCTAGATGTAGCTAAAGACACATATTTTTCTAGCTTAATTTTTTCTTAATATTTCTGGATTTTATTAATAATAATTGGTTTTAATGTCATGAATTATCTACAGAATAATCTTATAAATTCTAAAAGAGATAAGTTTAGAAAATTTAGATAAAAAGTCTTATTAATTAGTAAAAACAGATACTAAAAAGCCGAGTCAATTTATTTAATATTAAGCACCATTGCTTAATTTCTCGGATATTTAAACAACATATTGATTAATGTCGAAATTTTCCAGAAGGCCATTTGTCGGTTCGGCAGGCGCGATCGCTCTACCGTCAGACGTAGAAAATATTAAAGAAACCGTTTAAAATATTTTATTTTCAAAATGTCAGAGGTTACTCACCACGATGACCTGTTGGGCAAAGCTTTTCATAACTTTATGATTGCGCTGATTTCCTTACTCATGTTTTCTGACAGTTTGGTCTATTTCGCCGAACAAGCTTCTCAACCAGAACTCTTTTCTCGCATTCCCGCTTCGAGGTGATGGGATAGACATCACGCCTACTGGCAAATTATTAGGTGGACTTATTGCAGTATTGGGATTGGGTTTAGTGACACTACCAGCGGGAATTTTAGCTTCTGGCTTTGCTGAAGAAGTACAACGTAGGCGCAGTAATCCTACCTGTCCCCACTGTGGAAAGCATCTTGAATAAATAGATTATCTAAAAAAATTCTGCTATAGTTTCAATCACATTTACAGTTTCTTTAATTAAATAAGTAGTAGATGCTATACTATTTTAGACTCTAAACGCCCCGATGGCTCAGTGGCAGAGCGCGTCCTTGGTAAGGACGAGGTCGCGAGTTCAATCCTCGCTCGGGGCTTTATTGAATTATATTCACACACCTTTAATAAAGACGAGGTCGCTGGTTCAAAGCCCGTTACATTAATCACTTGATGTTACGTAAAATAGTCAGAAACTAAGGGATAATTAAGAATAATCTTCTAAAACTATCATCAAACATTTATGGATGCTTTTGCTTTAGTACCTCCAGAATGGACTAAATCAGCAGTGCATGCGGTTGATTTTTGCTGTCCTAGCTGTAAATCTAACCCTAAAAAGGCGCGAAATGTTTGGCTAAACCGTCGCGCACCTGTAAGTGTAGATGGTCGTCGCAAATGGCAAGAATTTTATCAGTGCGAGTGCGACACTCCTTGGTGGGGCTGGAGTGACGATCGCCCACCTTCAAAATTAGGTAAAAGATAAATTTTATCTCGTCTTTAGTGCGATAAAAAGCTCTATTCTAAAACATGACTCTAGTTATCTACTCAAAGAATGCAGTTTGACAAAATTCTAATCGCCAATCGAGGGGAAATTGCTCTACGTATTTTACACACCTGTGCTGAAATGGGCATTGCTACCGTAGCCGTCCACTCTACCATCGATCGCCAAGCTCTCCACGTTCAGTTGGCGGACGAGAGTGTATGTATTGGTCCTCCCCCATCTGGTAAAAGCTATTTAAATATTCCTAACATCATAGCTGCTGCTTTGACCCGTAATGCTAATGCCATTCATCCTGGCTATGGTTTTTTAGCCGAAAACGCCCGTTTTGTAGAAATTTGTAACGATCATCAGCTTACTTTCATAGGCCCGTCAAAAGAAGCGATGTTAGCGATGGGAGATAAATCTACTGCCAAAAAAACTATGGAGTCAGCGGGCGTCCCCACTGTACCAGGTAGTAACGGTTTACTACGTGATGAAGAGGAGGCAAAAACAATTGCCAGCCAAATTGGTTACCCCGTAATGATTAAAGCCACTGCTGGTGGAGGTGGTCGAGGAATGCGTTTAGTAAACGACGAAACAGATTTAGTCAGAATGTTTCAAGCTGCTCAAGGAGAAGCTGAGGCAGCTTTTGGTAATGGTGGGGTATATTTAGAAAAATTTGTGGAATGCCCTCGTCACATTGAGTTTCAGATTATTGCCGATAGTTTCGGTAATGTTATTCATTTAGGTGAAAGAGACTGCTCTATCCAGCGTCGTCATCAAAAACTTTTAGAAGAAGCACCTAGCGCGGTCTTAAGCCCCCAGTTGCGCCAGAAAATGGGTGATGCTGCGGTAAAAGCAGCCAAATCAATCGATTATGTAGGTGCGGGGACAGTAGAATTTCTCTTGGATAAATCTGGGGATTTTTACTTTATGGAAATGAATACTCGCATTCAGGTAGAACATCCCGTTACAGAAATGGTTATAGGGATCGATCTGATTGCCGAACAAATTCGCGTGGCTCAGGGAGAGAAGCTGAGACTTACCCAAGATCAGGTAAAATTGACGGGTCATGCGATCGAATGTCGAATTAACGCCGAAGATCCCAAACATAACTTCCGCCCTCATCCAGGACGAATTAGTGCCTATTTACCCCCAGGAGGGCCAGGAGTGAGAATGGATTCTCATGTTTATACCGACTACGAAATTCCTCCTTATTATGATTCTTTGATCGGTAAACTAATTGTTTGGGGCGAAAATCGTGAGCTAGCAATTAAGCGTATGAAAAGAGCTTTAAGAGAATGTGCTATTACTGGAGTACCTACTACCATTGAGTTTCATCAGCGTATTTTAGAAACTCCTGCTTTTCTTAAAGGCGAAATATACACTAATTTTATTGCCGAACATCTGAGTGACTAATTGATGGTTTTTTAGGATTAATGGCTTAATGCCATAGTTACTAATCCTTGTTGTCCAACTAAAATTTCTCTGACCAGAGTTAAAATTCCCACCCAGATAATTGGCGTAATATCTACTCCACCAATGGGAGAAATTATTTTACGCAAAGGCTTCAAAAAAGGTTCAGTTGGCAAAACAACTAAGCTAAAGGGAAAATGAGTAAGCTCTGCTTGAGGATACCAGGTAAGCACAATTCTAAAAATAAACAAAATCGTCATTAACCCTAACAAAAGACTTATACCCAAAGTACCCAGACTTGATAAATTCATAATATTAATACATCAATGAGATCTAATCTGATAAGTGCTGGTAATATATTACACTATGTAAATATTTATTATCTATTGTACTGCTATTTAACGGGCTAGTTGGCTTAAGCTCGAAACTAAAGTTTAAGTAGCAAAAATTGTATTTGATCTAGCCTCTTCTGAATTTGATGACCACCATCCCCTTACAATATATGATGGGCTTTTTAAAGCGTCGTGTTGTAAATAGCTTTAGTTTTGCTTAAAAAACTTTTAAAATTACTACATAACGCAAATCATTACTAAATAAACAAAATTAATCAGGATAAAAAATTATGACTCCTTCATTAACCAATTTTCTTTTGAGCATAGCCTTGGGTGCTGTGATTGTAGTTATTCCCGCAACTATTGCCCTAATTGTTCTGAGTCAGAGCGACAAAGTTAAACGCGGTTCTTGATTGCTTATCAGTACTGACATTAGAATTATTATGGTTTTTGTGGGCAATGGGATATTCTCTACGTAGAGAAAAGACAGTAATGGTAGTGTCTATGTTTCATTGCCCTATTATTTTTTATAAGAATACGCGATCGCCAAAATAGCACCAGATAATAGTTATTTAATAAATTTAGCTAATTTTGGTCAAAGTCAAGATATTCATCAGTTAAAATTTATAAAGCCATATTAGGAGAACATTAATGGTCAATTTTGGGCTGAATGCAGCCGCTATTTTAGGTTTATTCTTGGCAGTGGCAGGGGCGGGGCTATTTTTCCTGCGTTCAATTCGCCCTGAGTTGGCAAGAGATTATGATATTTTCTTTGCTGCGGTGGGTTTACTTTGCGGCATTATCTTGTTGTTTAATGGGTGGCGGCTCGATCCAATTTTGCAGTTTGGTCAATTCTTGTTGACGGGAACAGCAATTTTCTTTGCTTTTGAAAGCATTCGGATGCGAGGGGTGGCTACCGAGCAAGCTAGGCGCAATACTCCCGTTGTCGATCGCGATCGCCCTGTCAGCCGTACTAGAGTTTATACCGAAGCAGAATTAGACAAAATTGACCCCTACGACAACGCTTATGAAAAAGCAGAACCAAACTATAATAGCCCTAGATTAAGAGGCTACGACGATCCGCAACCTCGTCCTGTTCGTCGTCCTGCCGAGAGAAAAAGACCAATTTCCACTTCCGATCTAAGAGATGAACCCCGACGTAGCAAAACTCGCCGTCCTGAAACCGATAATTTTGCCGAACGTCCCCGTCAAGCTGAGGACAGTTATGTAGCCAGAGATGCTCGCCCTCGTCGTCCTCGTGCCTCCGCGCCTCCCTCTGATAATTATGATAGTTGGAACGCTCAAGATGAATGGGCAGATAGCTCTCGCAGTGCTTCTCGCCCCAGTCGTCGCCCAGTCAGAGAAGTTCGCGCTCCTAAGTTTACTCCTCCACCTCCTGTTACTAACAGTAGACCAAATCCTGCTAACTTAGCTGATTTAGGCAGGAGCTATGATGAACCAGAAGATGATTATAATCCTAATGATTTAGAGAGCAGTTATGATTCTGAGATAGGTAAGAATAACGAAGAGCAAAATGAATCTATTCCTGGCGATTTTGTAGTCGATTATCAGCCATTAGATGATTCTGAAGCTGACTATGCAGATGAATACGATGACTACGATGATTCTGAGCAAGATGACTATGATAATTACGACGATTCTGAAGATGATAATTATTCACAAGATTTTAGAAGACAGCCAGGACGCAAGCCCATCAATTTTGATGAATAAAATACAAGCTTGATGACAATTTGCAAATTTTCTTCCATGACTTTTAAATGATTTGTTGGCTTATTTTGCCAAGTTTTAAATGATTTGTTGGCTTATTTTGCCAAGATTAAATCTTAAGCTGATCTTTGGTAGTTTATTCCTGTAGTAATTGAGCAGAAAGATCGAATTCTGCTATGGCGATCGCTCCAAAATAACAAAAACGTAAAAAAAACTTAATAAAACATTTCTAAGTCCTGACTTTGCTGTAAACCTACAAGCATAAGTAGAATTTTGGTATTATTAATGACCGACACAAAATACATTCTTTCCCTAGATTTAGGTACTACAGGCAATCGGGCAATATTATTTGATCGCCAGGGGAATATTGTCGGTCAGGTATACAAGGAGTTAACTCAACATTACCCCCATCCTGGATGGTTAGAACATGATGCAGTAGAAATTTGGCGGGATACTAATGACTCTATGCAAAAAGTTATTACCGACAACCAGATCACCTCTTCAGAAATTGCAGCTATTGGCTTGACTGTTCAAAGAGAAACTTGTTTGCTTTGGGACAAAACTACAGGAAAACCACTGCACAAAGCGATTGTTTGGCAGGATCGCCGTACCTCCACTATGTGCGATCGCCTCAGAGAAGAAGGACAGGCAGAGGTGATTCAACAGAAAACTGGTTTAGTTTTAGATGCCTATTTTTCGGCGACCAAACTAGCCTGGCTAATTGATTGGGTGAAGCAGAATCAGCCTGATACTAATTGGGACAACGTGATGGCGGGGACTGTAGATAGTTGGGCTTTATGGAATCTAACGGGTAAACAGGTTCATGCTACTGATGTGAGCAATGCCAGCCGTACCATGTTGATGAACCTTGACACGAAAGACTGGGACGAGTCGTTGCTCAAGCTATTTGATATTCCCCGTCAAATTATGCCAGAAATTAAACCTAGTATGGGTTTGTTTGGTAAAAGCGATCGCCATATATTAGGGGCAGAAATTCCCATTGCTGCCATCTTTGGAGATCAACAGGCATCCTTGTTTGCCCACGGCTGCGATCGCCCTGGATTACTCAAATGTACCTATGGCACAGGCTGCTTTTTAGTCGCCCAAACAGGCACGGAAGTGACCCGTTCCAATAATCAACTTCTTTCAACGGTGGCATGGAGTACCCCAGAACAAACTAACTATGCTTTAGAAGGAGCTATTTTTACTACGGGGGCATCCATTCAATGGTTACGAGATGGTTTGGGTTTGATTAAGGATGCTGCTGACACCGAGTCTTTATCTAATCAGGTAGAAGATACCGACGGAGTTTATTTTGTTCCTGCCCTCAGTGGCTTGGGTGCGCCCCACTGGGATATGAAAGCTCGTGGTGCATTTTTGGGCATTACTGGGGGAGTAAAGAAAGAACATATGGTTAGAGCAGTTCTAGAGGCGATCGCCTATCAGGTTAAAGAAGTGGTGGATGCGGTTAACAAAGATAGTGACAAACCCGTATCTCTACTCAAAATCGACGGTGGGGCAGCCAAAAACAATTTTTTAATGCAGTTCCAGGCAGATGCTTTAGGAGTAGCTTTAGAACGCCCTGTGGTGCTAGATGCTACCGCTCAAGGAGCAGCTTTTGGGGCAGGTTTGGCGGTTGGGTTTTGGGATGATTACCAAAAGTTAATTAGCGATCGCCAAGTAGACAAGGTATTTGAACCAGGAACAGGACAATCTCAGGCACAAGAGAATTTTGCTATGTGGTCAAAAGCCGTCACCAGAGCCAAAAATTGGATTGAATAGTAGGGGCGATTCGCCCTTCGGGTTCGACATCGGAAAGCATTCCCTTGCTAGCGGGTGTGGAACAAGGCTCTTAAACAGAGCCGTTTCCACCCGCTCTGACGGCGACGCGGGGTCTTTCCTCAGTTTGCTTATGTCGGTGAAACCGCCCACCGCAACTGTCTCACGAATCGCCCTTACAGAATATGTCACTTTAACGATGGGGTGAACGATAAAAAGGTTTTTTGACCACTGTAGCAGGATAGGTTTTGCCACGGATTTCAATTTCTAAAGCCTGTCCCACTTTACTTAAAGACTTCGGCACGTATGCTAAAGCGATCGCTTTTTTGACTGTAGGAGCTAAAGTACCGCTAGTTACTTCTCCTACGGCTTTCCCTTCAGACATAACACGATAGCCATGACGGGCTATGTGTCTACCTGACATTTCCAAACCTACTAGACGGCGTTTTACTCCCTCTTCTTTTTGTTTTTCTAAGGCAGAGCGTCCGATAAAGTCTTGCTTGTCATCTAAATGCACCACCCAGTTTAAGCCAGCTTCTAGAGGCGTAATTGTTTCATCAATGTCTTGCCCATAGAGACTCATTGCTGCTTCTAAGCGCAAAGTATCTCTGGCACCCAAACCACAGGGAATTACCCCCACCTTTAAAAAAGATTGCCATAGCTGTTGTGCTGCTGCTGGTTCGAGCATAATTTCAAAACCATCTTCTCCTGTATAGCCAGTTCGGGCAATAAATGCAGCACTACCGTTGATGCTGACGGTTTGATGAGTAAAAGCTGCCATGGTGCTAATATCTTCTGCCACCAAACTTTGTAAAATCTGACAGGCTTTAGGTCCTTGTAAAGCAATTAAAGCCTGTTGCTGCGATATATCTGCCATCGTCACCGAATCAGATTGCATATTTTCTAAAATCCAGGCTTTATCTTTGTCGGTTGTTCCCGCATTAACTATAACCACAGCTTTTTGCCCTATATTGCTTTCTCCTTGATAATAAAAAATGATGTCGTCGATGATTCCACCTTGAGGGTTAAGCAACACCGTATACATTGCTTCTCCAGGTTGAAGACGGCTCAAGTTTGAAGGTACCAAACTTTGCCAAGCACTAATTAAATCTTTGCCCGCCAAAGCAAATTTACCCATGTGAGAAATATCAAACATTCCTGCTTGGGTGCGTACTGCTTGATGTTCAAGTTTTAACCCTAAATACTGCACGGGCATTTCCCAGCCAGAAAAGGCAGTAAATCTTGCTTTTTCGGCTTGGGCAAGACTATAAAGAGGAGTTCGTAATAACGGAGATAATTCAAAATTAGCCATAGGTAGGTATGTTTTAAGTACTTAAATCTATATCAGAGAAGAACAAATCGAATTTATGGTAGTGTATTCGGGTATGATTTAATAATCACGTAATATTTGTTTCAAAAATTTTGATTATGCTTGTGACTTGCGGTTGCATAACGTAGTTATTCCCATAGCATTATTGGTTACTGGGTGTACTTTTAAAACTAGAAACGCTTATTAATAATTTGGTCAATTTATTTGTCAACATTTTTTAGACTTATCAGGAGATAATTAACATGGCTGCTCTCAAAATTATTGTTTACATCACCGTATTTTTCTTTATTGGAATATTCATATTTGGCTTCCTATCTAGCGATCCTAGCCGTAATCCTGGTCGTAGTGATTCAGAGTAATTCCTCATTTCGTTTAATTTAAAATATTAAAAGCTGGGGCAAGTATCATAGCCCCTTATTTTTTTGCTAAGCTATGAGTGATAAGCAGTTTTGGTATGTAATCAAGCAAGAAAATGGAACTTGTGCAGTAGCTGTTTTTGAAAAATCTCAAACAAAAACCCCAGAGCAAGAACAATGGGGTTCATTTACCAGCGAGCAGGAAGCGATCGCTAAAAAGATTGGGTTGATTAGGGCGGGCAAATGCAAGCCCCAGTAACTAATAACTTTAGTCTTACTTAGCTGCTTGAGGCTTGGAATCTTGCTGTGCCAAATCTTTACTTAGTACATCAATGGCTTTAGAAAATTGCAAATCATTTTTTGAACCTAAATTATCAGCACCGCCACCATAAAGTTCTTTTAGTTGTTTTTCATTCAATTTTACTAATACATCTGGATCAATTCCATGCTTGTTGATATCTCTACCGCTAGGGGTAAGATATTTAGCAATGGTCACTGCTAATCCAGAGCCATCCCCCAAAGGGCGAACTGACTGTACCAGACCTTTACCAAAAGTTTTTGTTCCGAGTAAAGTTCCTCGTTTATTGTCTTGCAGCGCACCAGAAAGAATTTCGCTGGCGCTGGCTGAACCTTCGTTGACCAAAACAACTAAAGGCTTTTGCGTTAAAGCTTTGTGGGTTGCTGATTCGCGATCGCTTACTCCTTTGCGATCAACAGTAGAGACAATCGTACCGTCATTAATCCACATCCGAGCAATATTAATCGACGAGTAAAGTAAACCCCCTGGATTAGAGCGTAAATCTAGAACATAGCCAACAACACCTTCTTTTTCTTGAGATTCAATCGCATTCTGCATATCTTTAGCAGCATTCTCATTAAAGGTTGTTAGGCGAATATATCCTATCTTGCCGATGTTACTATCTTTAACAGATGCTCGAACAGGATGAATCTCAATTTTTTCGCGCACAATGTCATAGTCTTTCTTTTTACCCTGGCGATCGATTGTTAGAGTGACCTGACTGCCTTCTTCGCCTCTAATTAATTTAACCGCATCGTTGACATCCATCCCCTTAGTATCTTGATCGTCAATTTTGGTAATTAAATCTTGTGCTAGGATACCCGCTTTAAACGCAGGAGTATCTTCAACGGGAGATATAACTATTAGCCTGTCTGTTTTTTCATCTTTAGCAATGGTAATGCCTACTCCAGTTAACTCCCCTGATGTATCAATACGCATATTCTGAAACTCCTCTGGATTCATAAAGCGCGTATAAGGATCTCCTAACTTACCCAGCATTTCTCGAATTGCTTTGTAAGCATCTTGTTTATTTTCATAAGTAGCATTCTTGACATATTGCTGGCGAATTTTTGACCAATCAGTATGATTAAAGCTTGTGTCTACATATTGATGATTGATAATTTGCCAGACTTCGTCCACTGTCTCTTTAGGACCACTTTGAATGAAAGCCTGACTTTGAGATAGGTACATACCTGTTCCAGCAACTGCAACAGCTGATAGAGCTACAGCAGTTGTTCCCAAAATCAGTCCTTTTTTTGTAATTACCATAAGCTTAAAAATAAAATAAACATTGTCAATTTAAGAAACGACAAGCAATTTCCATAGTTAAAGTCTAATCTACCACAGATGACTTCTATAATTAGTGATTTGGCAACGCCTAAACGTAATAGCCTTAAGCTTGCTATTAATTCTGACAGAGAAAAATGAGAAAATGCAGTGAAGATTGTATTTATTTTTTTTACAAGCTAAAGACAAAACTAAGTAACTATTAGCATATTTTAGACATCGTGGTTAATATAACGTGAGTTACATAAGTAGGACTTACGCAGTTAAACGTAAAATTAAGCTCTTGGCAGGGATAAAGAGGAAAGGACAAAGGAAAAAATAAAAATGCGAGACCCCCTAAAGAGTTCAACTCTCAAACGAAAACTGGGTACATAAGTGCTAATAGGAACTTTCTTAAACCAGAAAATAATAGTTATCCTTTTGAATTAAGTTGAGATCATGAACTCATTTCCTCCACCACAAATCAAATATAAGCTAGCTTTGCTTAAAGCTCAGGATCTTCGTTTATCTCGTCTGACTCTTTGGCGTTCTTGCTTTGTAGTATTTTGTGCTGTGAGCATTTTTTTGTTAGCAAATTTACCTTACTGGCAAATTAAACACCAATCCCAAATTGAGATTAATGGCGAAAAGCTGATTAGCAGAAACTCTATTTATAATGCTTTAAAAATTTCTTATCCTCAATTTATTTGGAAAATAAATGGGTCAAATCTAGCTAAACAAATAGAATCTATCCCTTCAATTGCAGGGGCAAGAATTAATAGAATAATTATTCCGCCCAAATTGATAATTTCGCTTCAGGAAAAAGCACCAATAGCTTTAGCTACATCTCAAGGAAAAGTTGGTTTTTTGGATACAAATGGTCTATGGATAGATCAAAAATTTTATGACAATATAAGTGCAAATTCTGCTTTGCCGAAACTTAAGGTATTAAATTACCAAGCTCAATATCAGCCAGAGTGGGTTAGTATATATCAACTAATATCTTTATATCCAGAATTAGAAATTACGGAGTTACATTGGACTCAATCAGGGAATTTACTTTTGCATACCAAAATAGGAAAAGTATTTTTGGGTTCTGATTTATCGCAATTAAAAAGGCAATTCAAAACGATGCTTAAACTGCAAAATTTACCTGACTATATTGAAAATAGCAAAATCGCCTATATTGACTTAAGTAATCCTAATTTAGACTTAATTCAAAAGTACTAGTCTTATGTATATTTTGTGAGATAATTAAGTATTTTCCCTGAGGCAATTGGTTGATTTAATTACTTGTTCAGTAAATATTTGCAGGATAATTGAACTTTTGTGTTTAATAATTACAAAAACTTTAATATTTTTTGCAGTTTAAATTACTTTAGATGATAATAAACTGAGCTAAATTGCAGAGTTAAGTTAAGTATAAGAAAACCAAGCTCGGAAACTTTGATTTACGCCCATGTCTTTAGAGAAAAAAACTGTCCGTACCTTCAATAACGAAAATAACTATAATTCTGAGTTACCCTTAGCTTTAGGAAATAATTCTTTGAGTCACCCAATGGGTATACCTTTTAAAAATAATCATAATGCTCAAATTCCTAAAGAAGAGAGTAGGAGTAATAAAATAGTGCCTAGCAATGTCGCCAAAATTAAGGTAATGGGAGTAGGTGGCGGCGGCTGTAATGCAGTTAACCGCATGATCGACAGCCAAATTACAGGTATTGAGTTTTGGGCAATTAATACTGATGCTCAGGCTTTAGACCACGCTCAAGCTCCTCAAAAGCTGCAAATCGGACAAAAAATCACTAGAGGGTTAGGTGCGGGAGGAAATCCTGCTATTGGGCAAAAAGCAGCCGAAGAATCGCGAGATGAATTAGCTCATGCTCTAGAAAATACAGATTTGGTATTTATCACCGCTGGGATGGGAGGCGGTACAGGAACTGGAGCAGCCCCAATTGCCGCTGAAGTGGCTAAGGAAATGGGCTGTTTGACTGTAGGTGTTGTAACTCGACCATTTACTTTTGAAGGCAGAAGACGCACTAAACAGGCTGAAAAAGGTATCGATGCTTTCCGCAGTCGAGTCGATACTTTAATTGTTATTCCTAACAACCAGTTATTGTCGGTAATTTCTCCAGAGACTCCAGTACAAGAAGCTTTTGGGGTGGCTGATGATGTATTGCGCCAAGGTGTTCAGGGTATTTCTGACATTATTACCATTCCTGGTCTGATTAACGTTGACTTTGCCGATGTCAGAGCAATTATGGCTGATGCTGGTTCGGCACTGATGGGGATTGGCATGGGTTCAGGTAAATCTCGCGCCAGAGAAGCTGCGATCGCAGCGGTTTCTTCGCCTTTATTAGAGGCATCTATTCATGGTGCTAAAGGTGTGGTAATTAATATTACTGGAGGCTACGACCTGACTCTCCATGAAGTAAATGCAGCAGCCGATAGCATTTATGAAGTTGTTGATGAAGATGCCAATATTATCTTTGGTGCGGTAATTGATGAAACTATGGATGGAGAAGTCAGAATTACCGTTATTGCTACTGGTTTTGATGGCGATACGGGAGAAGATCTAGACCTAGAAGAGTCTCAAGAAGAACAACGAAGTGTTATCCCGACCATGCCTGCTGCACCTCAACCAGAAAGAAATAGACCCAACCAAAGCGATCGCTCGCGGATCGAAATTCCTGATTTTCTCCAGCGAAGACGTTATCCTAAAAACTAAATTTATAGGGTAAACCCATGACCCAAACAGCTTTAACTATTGCTGGTTCTGACAGCAGTGGCGGGGCAGGAATTCAGGCAGATTTACGGACTTTTGCCATGTACTGTATTCATGGTACTAGTGCGCTCACTTGCGTTACTGCTCAAAATACTGTTGGCGTGACTCAGGTTGAGGCTATTAAGGCTGCTATGGTTACAGCACAAATCGACGCTGTAGCTACAGATTTGAAAGTTGATGCGGTTAAAACAGGAATGTTATTAAACCGTGACATTATCGCTGTGGTAGCTCAACAGATTGAAAGATGGAATTTGCAGCAACTAGTAGTTGACCCTGTGATGGTATCTCGTACAGGAGTGCAGTTGATTGATGATAGTGCGATCGCCTCTTTACAAGACCTGCTGATACCTCAAGCTGTAATTGTTACACCTAATCGCTATGAAACCGAAATCTTGAGCGGTCTAACGGTCAATACCTTAGACGAACTAAAAGAAGCGGCGATCGCCATTCATGAGCGTTTAAAGATAAACGTAGTTCTGGCTAAAGGAGGAGGACTTTCGGGTAGAGATCGAGGAAAAGATATTTGGTACGACGGGCAAGAAATTAAAACTTTATCAACAAAAATTATTGAAACCAATAACACTCACGGCACAGGTTGTACGCTTTCAGCAGCAATTTGTGCCAATTTAGCTTTAGGTCAAGATTTGTGGTCGGCAGTGGTTGATGCCAAGCATTTCGTTACTAATGCTTTGGAATATTCCCTGGATATCGGTGCTGGCAGTGGTCCTGTAGGTCATTTTTTTCCTTTAACAAAACTTAAATCAACACCGCGATTGGATATGCTCTCTAGCCGAGAGCATCCCTCGCGGTCATCCTAAAAACTTTTTTAATAACAATCTTTTGCGATGAAATTAGCCACCAAAATTGAAGCAATTTTTTATATCAAAGGTAGACCACTTTCTATCGAGGAAATAGTCGCCTGTCTGATTTCCTTAGCCCCTTCTAAGTCAAGTAATGTATCCCAAGAAGGATCAGAACCATCTGAGTCAGTTAATCATGAGTTGGTTGAAGATGCTTTGATTGAGCTTATGAATGACTATGCTCATCGTCATAGTGCCTTAGAAATTCTAGAAACAGAAGCAGGCTATAGTTTACAGCTAAAAGCAGAATATGAAAACCTGCTCCAGGAATTAGTGCCAGCAGAATTGGGTAAAGGAGCGTTACGAACTTTAGCAGCGGTAGCTTTAAGAAACCCTATTTTGCAAACTGAACTGATCGATCTACGGGGCAGCAGTGCCTATCAACAAGTGGGGGAACTAGTCAGACTAGGATTTATCCGTAAAAGAGAACAGGCTGATGGTCGTTCTTATTGGTTAGAGGTGACCAATAAATTTCACCAGTACTTTGAACTTAACGATCTGGCTATATCTTAAAGTATCTTTTCCGGTATTTTTTACTAGCGACATCATCCAAAATTGTGTCAAAGTAGAGTCAAGATAAATCCATTTTGGGTAACGAATGATATTTAACTTTGATTTTTTAAATTCTGAAACACAAGAACAGCATTATAATACCCTGATGCAGTATTTGCGTCAGCAACATCCTGATGTTTTAGCGCAGATTGCCCAATCTGCCAGTCCTGAAGTCAAACAAATTATCTCTCAAAATGTTCAGGGACTTGTAGGAGTGCTGCCCGCAGGAGACTTTAACGTTAAGGTAACTACGGACAAAGAAAATTTGGCTCACCTGCTGGCTTCGGCGATGATGACAGGCTATTTTCTGTGCCAGATGGAAAAAAGGATGGATTTGGAAGAAAAACTAACTGATTCTAATCATTCCTTGACAAAAGACCCCCCAGAGCTTTAAATTGCTTGAAATTGCGAAATTTGCCATTTTTCAAGATAGCATTACCTAATAAAAACAGCCATTTAGCTGCGATCGCTTCTTTACTGTCTCAAGAAAAAATTATAAGTAATAGAGTCAGCTTTAAATACTAGTTGACCGCTATTTTATCTTGTAAGCAGCTTAACCACCTTTGGCGAAAGTCAACATGATTAAAACAGACAAAGCCATACCAGGAGCTAGTAAAGCGATTAAGGTGAGTAATTCAGTAGAGGTCATGATGCTTAAAGTCTTTTTTTAGTAGCGATTTAAATTCAGGTAATTAATATACTTAGAGCTTAACTTTAAATCTTTAGCAAGTAAGCTTCAATATACAATTAATTAATAAATAATGCTTTTCTTCAAGTTTTGTAGCCAAAGTGTAGCTTAAAATACTGCCAAAAGGCTAATTGCATAAACATTGTTTTTTGTAATGTACGCCTGGTGTGAATTAAATTTTAGTAAGCTGAGGAGGATTGAAAAGTCAAAACATCAATCTCAAAATGACGACGCAAGAAAAGCCGCAAAGTATGAGAGGTCATTTTGAGTGCCATATGAGTAGCCAAGCCACCAACA
>JBBSPC010000087.1:0-21366 GCA_038259125.1 Chroococcales cyanobacterium
TCCAGATTTAAATAAAATAGAGCGTTGGTGGTCTGTTCTCAAAACCTGGATGAAGCAGACAATCAAAGAATTTCAGACTGTCAGAGAATGTGTTGATGCAGCTTTTGAAAAATGTCCTAACGTATATGCGTAACGCTATATTTACGAGGAGACGTTCCCAGTTATCAGCCTTTCATTCTGCGAGGGTAAGCTATGGATATTTTGGTTACTTATGACGTAAATACAGAAACTAAGGAGGGACGACGAAGACTGCGAAAGGTAGCAGAGGCTTGTAAAGATTATGGACAGCGAGTTCAGTATTCGGTTTTTGAATGTCGAGTCAATGAAATGCAGTATGAAACTTTTCAGGCTCGATTACTTAAGATTATGAGTAAAGAGACTGACAGTATTAGATTTTATCGTTTGCGATCGCCCAGAGAAAAGTATGTCGAATCTTTTGGCGTTGATGATTATACTGATTTTGACGAGCCATTAGTAATTTAGATTGTCCGCGAACCTCTAGCGATGGTGTTTTTCTAAGGAGGTTCGCGATCGCTTATCTGATATGAGTTTTATTGATTTGGTATGTTCTTTTTAACTATTTTATTTCGCTGTCTATTTTGGGGTTCGTTTTTTCTTACACTGGAAGCCTTGGAATTAGTGAGGTTACAATGTATGCTGTTACGATCGTCCTTCGGGGCGATCGAGGATTGAAATTAGATTGGCGAATTTTTAAACTATAATTGTACTTGTTTAAGGACAATTTAAATAAGATGGAAATAGTTAATTACTCAGAAGCGAGAGAAAACTTTAAACAGGTCTTAGATCGGGTGAGTGATAATCGTGACGCTACCTTAATAAAAAGGAGAAATCACGAGGATGTAGTGCTGTTATCGAAAAGCCATTACGATTCGATCATGGAGACATTATATTTGATGAGGTCTCCTGCTAATGCCAAACATTTGATAGAGGCGATCGCCAGAGATCGAGATGGGAAAGGGCAACACCATGACTTGATTGATGCGTGATTTGATCTGGGACATCGAAGCTTGGCAGGATTATATTTACTGGCAGGGTCAAGATAAAAAAACTCTCAAGAGAACTAATCGACTAATCCGAGATATTTTGGTTACTCCGTTTGATGGGATTGGCAAACCAGAACCTTTAAAAGAGAATCTTTCTGGCTACTGGTCGAGAAGGATTGATGAAATAAACAGATTGGTTTATCGAGTAGGAAAAGACTACATCAAAATCATTTCTTGCCGATATCACTATTAACGAATCGCACTTTCGCGCCATTTTATGAATACATGGAATATCTTAGTAGAGCAGATCTAGCAGTAAATTAAATGTTTTACAGCTTATCAGTTTATTTTATCTATAGATTGAGATTGCCCAACGATGGCAATTGAACTCAAGAAACCAATAGTTCAATTCTGAAGATTAGCCTGTCCTGATTTAAGTTGAGCAATTCTCTCTTGAGTCAGACGATTTTCTTTTTCCAGGGTTTCTAAAACAAAGTCTGGTAATTGTGCTGATTTATTTAAGGCTAAGGTAAAGTTTTGTGTAGCTTCTTCTAAAACCTGAACATCATCTTTCTTTTTGCCAATTTGTCTGAGAATCTGCCCTTTGAGATAATAATGTTCTGGATTATCGGGAGCAGCTTTTATAGCTTTATTGGCATATTCTAAAGCCTGATCATATTGTTTCAAATCGCGATATGCCACCGCTAGACCTCTATCCACTAAATAATTAGGAGCAGCATTCGCTTCAAAACGAGCGATCGCCTGTTCTGGTTTAGAAAAAGGCAAGTTAACGGCTAATAATAAATCCATATAGCCTTTAATCAAGTTCAATTCAGGATCATTAGGATCGCTCTCTTCTGCTCGATCGAGATATTTGAAGACCAACTGTAGCTTACTAATAGCATCTAAAGCCCCGTCTTTTTGATAAACATAAGCACCATCTAAAAAATGACCCACTGCTAAATAAAGATTGCCCCGTAGAGGATCGCTTTGGCTCAACAATTGGGCTGACTCTAAAGTCTTATCAGCGTATTTTTTGATGCCTTCCCAATCTTTTTCTTTTTCGGTATAAGCCAAAGAAGCTAGCAGGGCATAAGTCAAAGGTTCATCTGGTGTTTCTGCTTCAGCCTGTAATAGTTCATCATTAACTGTTTTGTAGTCTCCTTTGAAAAAAATGGTTTCAAATGCTTGTTCGGTATATTTATCAATATCACGAGGATTTTTTTGACGGAAAGGATCTGCTGCCCAACCTGCACTGCTAAGACCAATAATCATAGTAATGCTTAATGGTACAGTCCAAATTGTTTGTTGCAACTGAGTTTTAAAACTAGCAAATTTAGTTTCTCTTTTCATTATGCCTAATTATAATTAATAGTAAATTTGGTAAATATTGACGTGATCAACAAAAATCTAGTTCCTGAAAATAGAAGTAATATTATCATTAACAATAACAAAAGCTAAATTAAACCTCGCTCAATTAAAGAGCCTATAATTAAGCTATAAAAATCTAGGTTATTTAGATAATGCTCCGTCTGCAAAATTTAACTTATCATCCTCCTGCTACTGCTCAACCCATCTTGAAAAATATTAACCTAGAACTTCCAGCACAGAAACTAGGATTGATAGTAGGAGCAAGTGGTTCGGGTAAAACCACCATCTTAGAGATTTTAGCTGGATTGGCACAACCGACCAAAGGGGAAATTTTTTGGCGCAGCAAACAACTGACGGATATTGAACTACAGCAGCTAGTAGGACTAGTGTTTCAGTTTCCTGAGCGGCATTTTTGTGGTGGTACTATTTTAGAAGAATTGCGCTTAGGTCATCCAGAATTAGATCTAAAAAGAGTTAAAGATGCTTTGAGCGAGGTAGGATTAGATCGTGTATCTTTAAAAATATCTCCTCATGCTCTTAGTGGTGGGCAACAGCGTCGTTTGGCTTTAGCAGTACAGCTAATTCGTCAGCCTAATGTATTGATGTTAGACGAGCCAACAGCAGGATTAGATTGGTCGATGAAGATTCAACTAGCTAAACTGCTTAAAAATTTAAAAGAGCATTGGACATTGCTAGTAGTTACTCACGACCCTGGAGAGTTGATAGACATAGCCGATCACTGTTGGACAATTAGCCATGGAGATCTCCAGCCCCTTGAGTCAGTTGCCTTGAATCGATAATCTAAAAGCTTATGAGTCAGATCGAAACTAATAGATTGCCCCAAATGACAACAGTTTGGCAACAAAGCCTTAATTGGCAGCCCGATGCAGCCCAAGAGCAATTATTTCAACGGGTTTATCAAGAGGTTATAGAAGGAAATCGTCAACAAAATCTAACTCGCATCACTATACCAAAAGACTTTTGGGAAAAACACCTTTGGGATTCCCTCTCAGGGATAGTTGGCTTGGAACGAGATTTTTTAGCTCAAAAACTCCAGGTGATTGATATTGGTACAGGAGCGGGTTTTCCTGGTATTCCTTTAGCGATCGCCTTTCCCCACTGGCAAATTACACTTTTAGACTCTACTCGCAAAAAAATTAACTTTGTCAATGATTTAATTATCAAACTAAAGCTAAATAATGCCACGGGAATAGTTGCTCGCGCCGAAGACTTAGGCAGAATTCCAGGCGATCGCCAGGCTTACGATTTAGCTTTGGTCAGAGCAGTAAGTAAAGCCTCTGTCTGTGCTGAATATAGCTTACCCCTGGTGAAAGTAGGTGGACTGGCTGTTCTTTACCGTGGACACTGGAGCAAATCAGATACCGCCAGTTTAAAGTCGGCGGTAGATCGCTTGGGCTGCAAAATAGAATTAATTTATCCTTGGGAAACTCCCATTAGCCAAGGGGTACGCCATTGTATATACATCCGTAAGCATTTTCCAACATCCAAGAAATTTCCCCGCGAAGTTGGTGTTCCAGAAAAGCAACCGCTTTGAGTCAATTATCAATGACCAGCCAGCTATATCTTTAGACCGATTGCTCTATCAATTATGAAAGTTTATGCTTCTTAGAAGAAATTATGGATATTAGCAGACGAGATGTATTTAAGTTAGCTTCTGCATCGGGTTTAGTTGCTGCGGGTTTAGCAGCTTCAAAGCCAATCATTAGACCTCTTTTGGCACAAGATGCACCAGCTAGTGAGGTAATTGAAGGGGAAATGCTTTATCGTCAGCTAGGACGTACTGGAGAAAAAGTATCTGTAATTGGTTTGGGCGGTCATCATATTGGCAGACCTAAAAATGAACAATTCGCGATTAAGCTTATTCAAACAGCAATTGATCGCGGTATTAATTTTATGGATAATTGCTGGGATTATCACGATGGCGGTAGCGAATTAAGAATGGGTAAAGCCTTACAAAATGGTTATCGCGATCGAGTATTCTTAATGACCAAAATTGATGGTCGAACCAAAGAATCTGCTGCTAAACAAATCGAGCAGTCCCTTCAACGCTTACGAACCGATCGCATCGATTTGTTACAACATCATGAAATTATTCGTTTAGAAGACCCCGATCGCGTCTTTGCACCTGGTGGCTCGATGGAAGCAGTACTAGAAGCTCAGAAAGCTGGCAAAGTTCGCTATATCGGCTTTACTGGTCATAAAGATCCCTTGGTTCACCTCAGAATGTTAAAAATTGCCGAACAAAACAACTTCCGCTTTGATGCGGTGCAAATGCCTTTAAATGTAATGGACGCTCACTTTAGAAGTTTTGAACGCCAAGTTTTACCCGTTCTCGTCGAGAACGAAATCGGCGTATTAGGAATGAAATCAATGGGCGATCCTTACATTCTTAAGAGCAAAACTGTCACTCCGATTGAATGCCTTCATTACGCGATGAATTTACCCACTTCGACAGTAATTACGGGCATTGAAAAAATGCCGATTTTAGACCAAGCATTTGAGGCAGTCAGGACTTTTCAACCCATGAGCGAAGAACAAGTCAATGCACTGCTTGATCGCACTCGAATTGCAGCAGCAACAGGTCGGTATGAACTATTCAAAACCACTAGCAAATTTGACGGTACGGCTGAAAATCCTCAGTGGTTGGGATGAGGAAGATGAACAAAAGCCAGTAAATCAAAGCAGCAGTAATGATGCCGTTAATTGGTTTGATTCCAGGAGAGAAATAAGCGATCGCGTTGAGGCTGATTCTATCTTGCTCATGATTGTTTTTGTTAGATTATTTTACCGCTACAACAATCATGAAACTGTTTATGGCGATCGCTTTTGAATGAGTAATAAAATTGTCAAAGCACAATGTTTACCAACGGTCACAGCAGCGCGAAGTTGCGTTGCGGGGGTTCCCCCCGTTGAGCAAACTTCGTAAGAAGGCTCCGTTCGTTTAGGGCGGAGTAATCTGTGACTGATTAGTTTTGTTTTGCTGTTTGCAGAAATTCTGGCTCAATCCAGCGATTTAAGTCAATTTTACCCAAATGTTTGGCTGTGGGAATTGATTTAAGTTGGGCGATATGGCTTTCTAGCCAATCTTGACGGATTTGCCAATCGGTTATGAATAGATTTGAAGTTTCTGTTTGAGTAGAACTGAGAATACTTGCTAAAATTTGTGGCTTAATTTTTGTCCATTGGCTCACTAGAGAAAAGGCTGATGGGTTGTTAGCTAGCCAATATTGAGCAGCCATCAAGGCTTTAAGATAAGCAACTACTATTTCGGGATATCTCTCGGCAAAAGAGTGGCGCACTACTACACCATAAAATCCTGGTAAGCTACTAGTATTTTCGTTATACAAGTATTTAAAATTGCCGCGATCGCTGGCTAGTTGATGAAATGGTGAAAAATAAGCATATCCTGCTGCTATCTTTTGCTGCCGTGGTGCTTGAATTAGAGAATTTTTGAGAGGAAATAGCTGTACTTGCGAAAGCAAATTGAGATTGGATAAAGTTCTGAGTAACATTCCATGAGCGGATGAACCAAAAGGAAGTGCCACGGTTTGTCCCTGTAAATCTTCAACAGTTTCGAGCTTAGATGTTTGAGGAACCATAACCGCACTGCCTCCCCCGTTTGGATCGATGGAAACAAAGCTGACTAGCAGAGTAGGTTCAAATTGCTCATTATCACGTTGGGTCGCGCTTTCAAGTAGGGGATAGTCTCCTAAGATGCCAATATCTAATTTTTTTGAATGTAATCCTTTGACTATTGGCGTTCCCAAAGAAAAATTATGCCAGTGAAGCTCGTATTTGACCTGACTGTAACGTCCAGTACGGGGTAAAAAGTGTTCGAGTAATCCCAAACGCTGCACGATTAGTCCTGCTGTAACCGTAGGAATTGTCACGTTTTGAACACCAAGATTAATAGCAATAGTTTCTTGAGAAGGTTGTGGGCGATTTACATAATAAGCAGGCGATCGCATTTTGGGAAACGGCAAGGAAGAATCAATCTTATTTGCTTGGGTTGTAGAAGTAGAAAGCAAAGCCAGAAATTTACTAACCAGATTGTCTAAAGAGCTTTTACTTGGTTGCGACTGAGATACGTATATTCCTGCTGGTAGAGCAAATTCTTGGAGAGTAATCGAGGTTAATATTTGTGAATCTAACTCTGCTTGAAATTCTAGATTAGAAGCAAATCCTAAATAATTGCCTTGAGTAAGATAGGTTCGCATCAAACCAATAGTATCTACAGTCTCTAAACGAGCAAAATCTGTTAGTTTTAAACCCAATTCTGACAGTCTAGATTCAAAAATTTGACGGCTGGCAAAGCGATCGTTTAATAAGACTAAGGGTTTTTGTTTAATCTCAGCAAGAGAGAGCCAATTTTTTTTAGCTAAAGGATGACTGGATGCAGTTAACAAACCGTATTGAATAGTAGCAATTTCCTGCTGCAAAATTTCAGGACAATCAATAAATCTGGTTTCGCAAAAGCTAAGGTCAACAATACCACGCTCAACTGCTTGACAAAGTAATTTGCGACCGCTAAAAAGTTTTAATTGAGTTTCAATCTCAGGATATTTTTGCCGATACTGATAAATAAGCTGGGGTAGCCAACTATTAGCCAAACTGTAAGAGCTACCGATAGTCAAACGGGATAATTTTTGCTGTTTGAAGTTGTCTAATTTGTTACTAATTTCTGCTTCGAGTTCGACTAACTTTTTTCCTTCTTTTACCAAGTAATTACCAATTTCAGTGAGCTGTATTTGTCTTCCTTGGCGATCAAATAAAGAACTTTTCAATTCTGATTCTAAAGATTTAATTTTGGCACTAACTGCGGGTTGAGTCAGATTTAAAACCTCGGCAGCCTCAGTAAAACTTAAACAGCGAGCAACTTGTAAAAAAACTTTTAACTGATATATTTCCATTTTTAAATAAACTACTTGTTATCAAAAAAATTTATAGAGTGATATCAAAGTTTTATAAATGATTCTGAGCAGATGAGGGATAATTTATATAAGGTCAAAAAGGTAACTTCAAGTTTAATATTGGCGAATAACAAAAACAAAAGATCTCTAATTTTTATCGTCTTTTTGTATCTTTCCTTTCTTTGTCTTTATTAGAAATTTACCTTTATTAAACCCCACTATTAAACGGAGAACAGTTCATGACGAACACCCAACATCTCAAGACAGACGTTCTGGTAATCGGCGGCGGTACGGCAGGGACAATGGCAGCGATTAAAGCCAAACAAGCCAATCCTGAAGCCGAAGTATTAATTTTAGAAAAAGCTAATATACGACGCAGTGGCGCGATCGCCATGGGTATGGATGGAGTTAATACCGCAGTCATTCCAGGTAACTCTACTGCCGAACAATATGTCCGCGAAATTACTATTGCTAACGATGGCATCCTCAATCAAAAAGCAGTTTATCAAACGGGAAACTTAGGCTACGAAGTCATTCAAGAGTTAGATAGTTGGGGAGTTAAATTTCAAAAAGATATTTACGGTAACTACGACTTAAAACAGGTTCATCGCGTTGGTAAATACGTTCTACCAATGCCTGAAGGTAAAGATCTTAAAAAAATTCTCACTCGTCAGGTTAAAAAGCATAAAGCCAAAGTTACCAATCGCGTCATGGCAACCCGCGTCATGGTCAAAGATGGTAGAGCGATCGGCGCAGTGGGTTTTGATGTTCGCAATGGCGATTTTGTGGTCATTCAAGCTAAGGCAGTCGTTCTTAGTACGGGAGCCTGTGGCAGATTGGGACTACCAGAATCGGGGTATCTCTACGGCACTTATGAAAACCCCACTAACGCTGGTGATGGCTATTCGATGGCGTATCATGCAGGCGCAGAATTAACCAACATTGAATGCTTTCAAATTAATCCCCTGATCAAAGATTACAATGGTCCTGCTTGTGCATACGTTGCCAGTCCCTTTGGGGCATACACTGCTAATGCTGAAGGACACCGCTTCGTCAATTGCGACTACTGGAGTGGTCAAATGATGCTGGAGGTTTGGAAAGAGTTACACTCTGGCAAAGGTCCAATCCAGCTAAAAATGACCCATTTAGATGAAGATACCATCTCCGAAATTGAAACGATCTTGTGGGCAAATGAGCGTCCTAGTCGAGAAAGATTTCATCAAAATAGAGGAGAAAACTACCGCACTCACGGGGTAGAAATGCACATTTCCGAAATCGGCTTATGTAGTGGACATAGTGCTTCGGGAGTCTGGGTTAATGAAAAAGCCGAAACCACAGTCACAGGATTGTACGCTGCGGGAGATATGGCTTCTGTTCCCCATAACTACATGATTGGGGCTTTTGTTTTTGGTCGTCTTGCTGGCACCAATGCAATGGAATACGTGGCAGATGTAGAACATTTAGAACCCGATGCCGATTGGTTGGCAGCAGAAAAAGAGCGCGTCTATAAACCTCTCCAAAACCCCGATGGTGTTCCTCACACCCAGGTTGAATACAAACTGCGCCGTATTGTTAATGACTATTTACAACCGCCCAAAAATCCCCACAAAATGGAGATTGGCTTAAATAAATTTGTCAACTACTACGACAGTTTAAACATAATGGGAGCTAGAGATCCTCACGAATTAATGCGCTGTATGGAAGTTCATTTTATTCGCGACTGCGCGGAAATGGCAGCCAGAGCCTCTCTCTATCGTAAAGAGAGCCGTTGGGGTTTATATCACTATCGCATCGATTGTCCAGAGAAAAACAATGAAGAGTGGTTTTGCCACGTCAATATCAAGAAAGAAGCTGACAACATGACCCTTTTTAAGCGTCCTGTAGAACCTTATATTGTCGATGTCAATTTAGAGCGAGAAGTCTACGACGTAAAAGTGACTACAGCTAATTAGTGAGGTGGGCAAGCCTACATTTTTGTTAATTTGACAAGTTCGGATTGAAATTTGCCCACCCTACCTGAAATATTCACCCTAAACTAAACAACAAATTAACCGAAAAATTATGGCTTTAACTACTCAACGCGCTGACGTTCCTGTAATTGTAGACGAATCTAAATGTTTAGAAAAATGTCGTGCCTGTATTGAAGTTTGTCCTTTAGATGTCTTGGCAAAGAATCCAGAAACAGGCAAAGCTTACATGAAATATGACGAATGCTGGTTTTGTTTGCCTTGCGAAAAAGAATGTCCGACAAATGCGATTACGGTACAAATTCCATTTTTATTGAGGTAAAGGTTTGGCGGTGCTGATTACAGATATAATTTTGCCCCCCAACCCCCAATCTTGGGGGAGAAAGATAATTTAAAGTCCCCCAAGATTGAGCGTGAGGGGTGGCAAGGTTTCCTCGCCATACCCAATCACGCTGTTGGGGGATTTAGGGGACATTGCTCAAACAATAAAAATTAGGGTTATTTTCATGTACGACGAGATAAATGACGAATTGAAACCATGGGTGGAAATGCTTCAATCTTCAGAAGTTGAAGATCGCTTGGTAGCAGTCAAGACCTTGCAACACATTGGAGATGAAGAGGCAATTATGCCTTTAATTCACGCTTTACAAGATGAAAATACAACTGTACAGAAGCTTGCCATAACTGGTATTTGGGAACTTAACAATCCCATCGCTATCAAACCATTGATGACCTGTTTGCGATCGCCTGAAGAAGAAGTCAGAGAGGAAGCGTTATCGGCATTAAAAGAATTAATTGCACCAGCAGATCTGATGATGCTTCTAGATGCGATTCAAGAAGACAACTTTTATATGCAGCTTAATGTATTAATTCTGCTGCGGAAGATACACGACGCGCAAGCGTTACCTTATGTATTACCGTTTTTTGAATCGCCAAAAGATGAATTACGAGAAGCAGCTATTACTACCCTGCGCTATCTCAATCAGGTAGAAACCTGTCCCCCTGCTTTAGCTTTGATGCATGATGAAGCCCCAAGGGTGCGTCGAGAAGCCACTTTAACTTTAGGTCATCTAAAAGATGAGTTAGTAGTTAAATTACTTTGTGAAGCTTTAACCAACGATCCCGATTGGCAAGTACGCGGTAGGGCTGCTCAATCTCTAGCTCTACACAAAGATGCTAGTTCAGTCTCATCTTTAGCCAAAGCTCTAACAGATGAACATTGGCAAGTACGGAAGTTTACGGCTCGAACCCTGCAAGTAGTTGCCGATGAGAGCGTTACCCCTGCTTTAGTCAGATGTCTTACCGATGAGTACTCGGATATTCGTCGTGATGCGGCGATCGCACTAGGGAATATAGGCAATCGAGATGTCTTAAATGCTCTCCAGCAAACCTTAGACGATCCCGATGCCGATGTACGGATTTTTTCTCAACGGGCGATCAATCAAATTCGCGAAACAGAGGGCGTTGCTTCATGAATGACCAAGAACAACAAACCATTCAACTGCTCAAACAAATTATCGAACCAAATCTCAGCAACGATATTGTTAGTTTGGGTATGGTGCGCAATCTAAAAGTATTAGACGATTATATTTACCTAAAGCTATATTTGGGTTCTCATCAATCCGATTTAAAAGATAAAGTTCAAACTACTTTATCTACTCTCGATTGGTGCAAAAAGCCTTACGTTCAAGTCTGTACTATTCCTGGGGTCAAGATTACTCTGGCAATTTCTAGTGGCAAAGGAGGTGTGGGCAAATCTACCACCTCAGTTAATTTAGCAATGGCATTAAGTCAGTCTGGGGCAAAAGTTGGCTTACTTGATGCCGATGTTTACGGTCCCAATATCCCGCAAATGCTGGGATTGAAACACTCAGATGTACAAGCGATCGATACTCCCCTCGGACAAAAATTTATTCCCTTAGAAGCTCATGGAATCAAAGTAATGTCTGTAGGCTCACTGGTCGAACCTGAACGTCCTTTGGCTTGGCGTGGTCCAGTACTTCACAAAATTATCACTCAGTTTATTAATGATGTGGAATGGGGCGAATTAGACTATCTGCTAATCGATCTACCCCCAGGTACGGGAGATGCTCAAATTACCATCGTGCAAGAAAGTCCAATCTGCGGTGTGGTTATGGTAACGACTCCCCAGCAGGTAGCCCTATCTGACGTACGGCGCGGAATCTATATGTTTCGTCAAGTAGGCGTTCCCGTTTTGGGGATTGTCGAAAATATGAGCTACTTAGAAGATGCAGCAGGGAAACGTACGCCAATTTTCGGTAGCGGTGGTGGCGAACAAATTGCCCAGGAATTGTCAGCACCATTACTCGGACAAATCCCTCTCGATCCTCGTATTTGTAGCGGTGGAGATGAAGGAATTCCGATGAGCATCAGTCAACCTGATTCTTTGGCTACTCAGATATTTAACCAAATTGCCGTTGCTGTGAGTCAAACTTTTAAAATAGCTTTGAATCGGACAATTAAATCTCTAACCAAAGTCTGAGAGAACGAAAATTAGATGCGATCGCGAATTGAAGAAAGTAGTCTCTCATATTTTGGGAGGCTATTATCAATAAGTTTGATTTGTTGCTAATTGCACCTATGTAATAAGTGTCAATTAGCTATTTAACATTCAAAAAATTTATTTTACCAAGTTAGAAAAATAGGTATCTTATTCTTAATTTATTTAGAATTACTATAGTAAATTATCTAACCAATTTATAATAACAAAAAGAATGTCAAGCCAAATTAAAAGTGTTTTTGGTTTGGCATTTTGACTTTTATTCAATCTTGTTCAATTTAATAGTACTGATTAATCGCGATCAAGATTCAATTGTGTTAACAATCGTTTGTTTGAGCCTAATTTACCAGATAAAAAACCAAAAATATGCATTACGCTTTTAGCAAAAACAATATAGAAAAAATCTATTAATCTATCAATTTATTTGTTGATTGAATTAGTATTATGTAGCTTAAATTACAAAAAACGTAAATTTTAACTATTAAATTTAGAGTAATAAAAACAATATAGAAAAACACTATGGTTGCTCTTAGATATCGTTCTTGGAAGAAAAAAATAGTTATAACTTTTGTATTTCTAGGCATCACAATTTTAACTAATGGATGTACTGGTAATAGCCCTTCAGCAAAATCAGGAACAACAGATGCAGCAGAAAACTCTGGTAAAAAAGAAACAATTCGCATTTCAATTGGTACGCAGGATCAGGTAATTAATACTGCTGTAGGCGGAGCTACAGTAAGAGAATTAGAATTATTGGAAAAGCATTTACCTCATACTGGTAAATATGCCAATGTTAAGTATGACATTCAGTGGTCGAGCTATACATCGGGACCACCGATTACCAACAAAATGCTGGCAGATCAAATTGATATTGGTCTGATGGGGGATTTTCCCGCCGCTATTAACTTGACTAAGTTTCGCGAAGCAGGAGGAGATGTCAAGTCTATTTATATTAGTACCTTAGCTTATAGTGCTAGTGGTGCGGGTAATGCGGTACTCGTTCCTAAAGATAGCGAAGTAACTTCTCTAGCACAGCTTAAAGGCAAATCGGTTTCCGTTCCTTTTGGTTCTGCGGCTCATGGGATGATTTTAACAGCTTTAAAAGATAACGGAATCGATCCAGAAAAAGATGTCCAATTAATCTCACAAGCTCCTGAAGTAGGTGGCACGAGCTTGCGTACTGGTCAGATTGATGCTCACGCCGACTTCGTGCCTTTTGGCGAACTATTTCCCTTCCGAGGCTTTGCCAGAAAGATTTATGATGGAGCGCAAACAGGGGTACCAACTTTACACGGTATTGTCGTGCGCTCGGACTTTGCGCAAAAGTATCCAGAATTGGTGGTAGCTTATCTTGAGGCCGTGTTAGAAGCCAACCAAACCTTTAGAAAAAATCCCGAAGAGATCTCAGCCAAGATTGAGGAATGGTCAGGCGTAGAAAAAGAGGTAGTTTATATGTTTTTAGGTCCTTCTGGCTTACAATCTCTCGATCCAACAATTCGCCAAGTTAATCTAGATGCGCTCAAAAACAGTATTAAAACTTTGACTGAGTTGGGCAAAGTAGAAAGAAAAGTTGACCCAGAAAAGGTTACGGGATGGGTTGACGAAAGCTATTTAAAAACTGCGATGAAGGAAATGAAACTTGATCGCCAAAAGATAATCGCAACAGCCGAAAACTACAAAATTAAGGGTAAAGATGCCCTGACGGGAGAACCAATAAAAGATCCCAAAATGGCAGCTCAGTTATGGATTCAAGACGAACCAACTGTGACTAACTTTGCTTCAATTGCCAACATGATGAAAATGCTAGGGCAGTTGCAAAAAGAAGGAAAAGCCGCAAGTGTCATGTTTGTACACGACAAAAACAATGGCTGGAAGTTATTTGCCGAGAATTCTTACTATGTCAACAACGGCGAGGAAGTTTCCGCTTTCTTGCTCAAAAAAGATGCCGACCAGTTTGCAGCTTCCTCTGGCGGTCAAGTAACGGCATTTAAAGAATTACAGCAAACCCTAGCTCAGAAAACTACACCTGCATTAGTCGGTGCTGCTAGTAAGAAATAATCTACCCTTTGTCTCAACCAACTTTCATTAGAACGTTTACTATTAATCACAATTCAAAGGCTCTGAGATGACTAGCTCCTCTAAATTAACTAGAACTCCTTTGATTCAAAGTTTTCGTCAGCTAATCAGCCTAATATTTGGGAACACTAGCACCCATAAATTGGCGCGACGTATTTTATCTTTGATCGTCTTTTTTGGAGTTTGGCAGTTTTTGTGCCAGATCAAGTTTGATTTCATCATCAACTTTAACTTTTTACCTTCACCCATAGAAGTAGTCGCAGCTACCTGGGAATTTTTTACTAGTGATCCTTGGATTCATTTCCAGTCCAGTATTACTAGGGTGTTAATCGGTTATGCGATCGCCTCTTGTTTGGGTATTATTTTGGGGATCTTTATTGGTGCGTTTCAACAAGTCGATGATTTTTTATCGCCACCTTTAGAATTATTGCGCCCAATTCCCGCAGTTGCCTGGATTCCTCTGGCTATTTTAATGTTTCCCACCGCCGAAGCAGGGATGATCTTTATTACCTTTATAGGTGGCTTTTTTCCCGTTTTGATTAGCACCATCAAAGGAGTAGAAAGCACCATCAACGACACGCTTTTGATTCAGGTCGGACAGTGTTTGGGGGCAAAACCCCGACATACCTTTATAGACATCATCATTCCTGGAGCATTACCCAGCATTGCTAGTGGTTTGGTTATCGGTATGGGTAATGCCTGGTTTTGTTTGGTAACGGCAGAAATTCTGGCAGGACGCTATGGCATAGGTTATATAACCTGGGAATCTTATGTTACTTCCAACTATCCGCCAATTGTCATGGGAATGCTGCTAATTGGATTGATGGGTGCTTTTAGTTCCTGGGCGGTTAGTCATTTGACTGCTGCATTGATGCCTTGGAGAACGATTAAAAAATAAGTTAATTCAGGAATTAGGAAAAAAGTTATGCAAGATATCGCTGTACAAACGTCAACAACGGCGCAATTAATCAAAGGGTTGGTAGAGGTAGAAAGCTTGTCGGTTATTTTTAGCTGTCGCGATCGCACCGTTAAAGTATTAGATAATATAAATTTTCAAGTAGAACCTGGTTCATTTACTTGTGTGCTGGGACCATCTGGCTGTGGCAAGTCAACTTTACTTAATGCGATCGCGGGATTTATTCGTCCGACAACAGGCTGTATTTCAGTAGACAAGCAAACCGTAACCAAACCAGGAGCCGAGCGCGGTTTTGTCTTTCAGCAGTATTCGCTGCTTCCTTGGAAGACTACCGCCCAAAATGTCGAATTTGGCTTGCAGATTAAAGGTATGGCAAAAAAGCAGCGACGCGAGTTGGTCGATGAATACCTTTATCGAGTCGGTTTGTACAAACATCGTCATGCTTATCCTCATCAACTTTCGGGAGGAATGAAGCAACGAGCTAGTATTATCAGGGCATTAGTCAATTCCCCTTCAGTTTTATTAATGGATGAACCTTTTGGCGCATTGGATGCACAAACGCGACATATGATGCAGGAACTGTTGATGGAGATTTGGAGCGATTTAAGAACTACCGTTGTTTTTGTAACTCACGATATTGAAGAGGCAGTTTTTTTAGGCGATCGTGTTTTGATTTTGGGTGTAAATCCAGGACATCTTAAAAAAGATATTTTAGTGGACTTCAAGCGTCCGCGTCACATCGATGACACCATGACACCAGAATTTACTCAACTCAGTCGTCAAGTATTTGAAGTTATTCGCGCAGAAACTCTAAAAAGCATGGAATAATCACAACCAGTGTGTTACCTTCAATGCCAAAGCTGCAAAGGTAATTAATCGTTAAAGCTTAAGCGGAGAGGGAGGGATTCGAACCCTCGAACAAGTCACCCCGTTACAGCATTTCCAGTGCTGCGCCTTCGACCACTCGGCCACCTCTCCAGGGGGCGCACAATGTATCATTATACATGGTTCGCCATTCCTGTCAAAATTTCGGGTCATTCTCTTTTGCTGTAGACTACACATTAGTACCGCTTCGCTCTTTGTAGGCGAGCGACCCCCGCCCATGGTTCAACATTGGTAAGCATTCCCTGGTAATTAAATGAGCAAAACCCATATAGTAAAAGTTCGCGATCGCGCTACGGGAAAACACTACATTGTCGAAGTCCCAGAAGATCAATACATCCTGCAAACTGCCGAACAACAAGATGCCGAATTACCTTTCCTGTGTCGTAATGGTGCCTGTACCAGCTGTGCAGCAAAAGTTATCTCAGGGGAACTAGATCAGCCAGAAGCAATGGGATTATCTCCCAAGCTCAAAGAACAAGGTTATGCTTTACTGTGCGTTAGTTATCCTCGTTCAGATTTAGAAGTAGAGACACAAGATGAAGACGAAGTATACGAAATGCAGTTTGGTCGCTATTTCGCCAGGGGCAAAGTCAGATTTGGTTTGCCGTTGGATGAAGACTAAAACATTAGACCCTCTGAAGTTGCTAAAAAAATTAGCGATCGCTATCAAAATCTGAGAATCAACGTAACCAGGGTATTATTTTATGAACTTGTCAATGAAATTTCTCCTAACTTAGATTAAAGGGAAGTTTGTGACATTTTGTAAACAATATTGAGGAGATTATGGAACGCACTTTTATCATGATTAAACCCGATGGCGTACAGCGTCATCTAACAGGTGAAATTATCAATCGCTTTGAGTCTAAAGGTTTTACCCTAGTAGGACTAAAAATGATGCAGGTTTCTCGTGAACTAGCTGAAAAACATTATAGTGTTCACCAAGAAAGACCTTTTTTCAATAGCCTAATTGAATTTATAACTTCTGCGCCAGTAATTGCGATGGTGTGGGAAGGCGATAGTGTAGTTAGTTCTGCCAGAAACCTGATTGGTGCAACTAATCCTGTAACCGCTGCGCCTGGTTCAATACGTGGCGATCTTGGAGTTAGCATTGGACGTAACCTGATTCATGGTTCGGATGCGATTGAAACTGCTCAAACAGAAGTAGCCTTGTGGTTTAAAGAAGAAGAATTAATTAACTGGAAACCTGTTAGAAAATCCTGGCTCTACGAATAAAAAAACTAGGAGAATTAAATGACAACAAAGCTTATTTAATTCTCCTATTCCTCTTCATAATCTTGATTTGCTAGAGCAAATAAGCCACAAATAGCACAGGTCATAATACCTAAAGCGATCGCCCAACTGCTGCCACCAAAGCTAATATCTATCAGCCAATTGGTTAATGCCCCTACAACCAAAAAAGGCACAATGCCCAGTATCGAAGCATAAAAAGCATTTTGTGACTCTCTGGTAGGACGAGTTGCATCAAACTCTTCAACCGAAGTATAAAGCCACCTTTCAGCAAAGTTCAACCATCTCTCTAATTGTTTACTAATCCAGCTTTTTGTTGAATCTAAACCAATATACAAAGCCAAAGACCAGATACAACTTCCTGCAATGCTTACTGTATCTATGTCAAAAACAAAGGGAACAAAATTAATTTTCATACTTATTGGTAAATATTTATTTCTAATGTGTTTCGATTAGCTTGAAGGTGAGGCATAAGTTCATCAAAACTTTATTAAAATGGCTTTTAACTCAAAGATATGATGAGTACCTATAAGTACTTTAGTTTAGTATTGCTGGTCAAAAAATTAAAGAGTATCCTGAGAAAGGTTTTTCAGCTTTCGTAAAAAAGTTATTAATTTTTCTGCCAATTATTACTTGAAAATTATCTATTATCTGTTAAAAATGCTGTGGGGAACTTTTTATGTTTAATTCCTAAATAAAAAGCTAAAAAGCTTATTTCTAAACCACTAAGCACTAACTATTATATTGATGAGCCAAAATTAATGAGCTACAAATCAAAAGTTCGATGGAGTCGTTTACTTGGCACTGCAACAACGACTTTCCTGGTGTCATTTGCATTTCAGAACTGGAAGATACTTCAGACTGAAGCTTCAGATCTACCTAAAGGTAATTTAATTGCTCAAGATGTTTCTGCTATTTGGGAAAAAGGCTCTTTTCCCGTGGAAAATTTTCAATCCTATACCTCTCCTTTTGGTTATCGCATTAATCCTGTAACCAGAGTACGACAATTACATAACGGCTTAGATTTAGCTGCCCCTCTTGGAAGCTATATTCGTAGCTGGTGGAGTGGCAAAATAACGAAACTATCAGATGATGATGCTTGCGGTACATCCGTGACTATCCAGTCAGGAGCATGGGAACACGTTTACTGTCACATGGAAGGATCTGTAGAAACATCTTCTCAAGGTACATATCTTATAGATCGTCCTGGCGGTATTCAACTTGTTGAGGGAGAAGATGTACCCGCAGGAGCGAGAATTGGTCGGGTTGGCATAAGCGGAAGAACTACTGGTCCTCATTTGCATTGGACACTCAAATATAATGGAAATTACGTAGATCCTGCTTTAGTCCTTAAAGAAATGTTTAAGCGTCAGACTGTTTCCTCTAGATCATAAATTACGCATAACGTGAATTGTTTTTTTCCTGAATTTATAGGTTTCTAGCTTTTAGCTTCTTGAGATGCTATATATTTAGCGAATGCTTGGGGATAGAGAATTAGAAAGTATACCCACCAGACGCTAATCAGCATCGATACGCCAACGGTAATCCAGATAGTATGGAGTACTAACCAGCTAGCCAAAATTATAGTCAGTCCCGCCAAAATAATCGACCAGGGCTGACACCACCCAGGCTTATAGTCCCAAACGTTGGTAGATTTAGAATTAGATTGAGTTTCGATCATTTTTGTTGCAATGCTGCCTGTTGAGCTTCTAGTAATTCTTTGATTCCTGTTTCTGCCAAGTCTAGCATTTGATTTAATTGCGATCGCGTCATACTATTAGATTCTGCCGTCCCTTGAATTTCAATTATTTTCAGCTTGCTATTCATAACTACATTTAAATCTACGTCTGCTGCCACATCTTCAGGGTAGTCTAAATCTAGAAACCCCTCTCCATCAATTAAGCCTACTGAAACCGCAGCCACAGGCTTTAATAGAGGCGATTTTTTAAGTTCCCCTGCTGCAATTAGTTTATCAATTCCGTGAGCTAATGCTACATAGCTGCCTGTAATAGATGCGGTGCGTGTTCCTGCATCTGCCTGTAATACATCCGCGTCGATGGTAATTGTTCTTTCCCCAAAACCCTTAAGATTAATAGCTGCTCTCAAACTCCGTCCGATCAACCTCTGTATTTCTTGAGTGCGTCCTGAAAGCTTCATCAACTCTCTAGAATGACGAGTATTTGTTGCTCCTGGTAACATCCTATATTCTGCCGTCAACCAACCTTGACCACTATTAAGCAAAAACCTGGGAACTCTATCTTCAATACTAACGGTACAAAGAACTTTCGTTTTGCCACACTCAATAATCACTGACGACAAAGGATTGTCAATAAAATCTAGCTGAAACCTGTGAGGGCGGAGTTGCTTAGGTTGACGATTATCAGAACGTTGCCAAGACACCATATTGCGTTGCTTTTAAATTAATTGACAATGTAAGTCTGGCAAATTATGACAGGAGTAAAATTAACAATTGCTCAAGTCGATATAGTTCTTAACTAATCGACTAATAAAGTTTAAGTTTGCTTACGCTTTTAGTTAAAATCGTTACTTTTCTATTAATTCTTTCTATGTATATTATCTTAAAGACTTAAAAGTAAGTAATGTTTAACCAAATTTCAAGTAGTTATTTAAGATTTTTAAAATTATCTTCCAAAGACAGTTTTTGCCTATATCGTAGTAAATGAATGAATGAGGTAAGTTTTAATTACTCCTTATTAAAAAAACGTTTATACAAAAAAATTGTTTTAGAAGTTGTGTCAAATTTATTTCTTTCATTGTTTCTTGCTGCTGCCATGAGCTTTGCTGCTCCAGTAATACTTATTGGCTGCGCCTTAGGATTGCTAAACATAGTCGGCTATGTTCCTGGTTTGTTAAACCTCAGTGAGATCGGAAAACTTCATATTCTCAATTTTTTGGCTGTGTTTGGCAGTGGGAAACCTTTACAAGGCGCTGTCACCCTTGGTATTACCATTTGTATCGTTGGTATTTTATTAGATATTTTGAACTTCTATCGCTATCAAAGCATGAGAGATAAGGATTTTAGTTAAATTACCTTTTTAAAAAGCGAAAATATCCATTTAAGGCTAAAAAATGCTACAAACAATGTTTGTGTGTAGTTAAACAAACAATTATCTATGTCTGGTAGCGAATTAAAGGCAGATTTGTGGATCAATGAATATATAAGCCCATGGGATATTTATACTCATGGAGTTACCAAGATTTTGGCATATCAAAAAACTCCCTTTCAGGAGATGTATATTGTCGAGACAGGAGCTTTTGGCAAAGGATTGGTTTTGGATGGCAAATGGCAATCCTGCACCGTTGATGAATTTATCTATCACGAAGCATTGGTGCATCCTGGATTAATTGCTCATCAAAACCCTCGTAGTGTTTTAGTTCTTGGTGGTGGAGAAGGGGCAACAATTCGCGAAATATTGCGTTGGCAAACCGTCGAGAAAGTAACGATGATTGATATTGATGGAGATGTAGTAGAAGCTTGCCAAAAACATCTTCCAGAAATGCACCAAAATGCTTTTGAAGATCCTCGCGTCGAGTTAATTATCGCCGATGCGCTCAAGATTTTAGATACCACTACCCAAACCTGGGATATTATTATCTCTGATTTAAGCGACCCGATTGAATCAGGTCCATCTTTTGCTTTGTTTACTAAAGAATATTTTGCCAAACTCAAGCAAGTACTAAACCCTGGAGGATATGTAATGGTACAGGCAGGTCCTATATCCCCGCCAGAAGTTAAGGATCATGCGCGTTTGGTTAACACTCTAAAAGCAGTGTTTGGTCAGGTAATTTCTCTATCTGCTCCTACTCCTTCCTATGGTCGCCCTTGGGGATTTGCTTTATGTTCAGATGCAGAAATCGACCTTAGACCACAGCCAGAATCAATAGATAAGCTGTTGTCTGATAAAACCTCTGGAGGCTGTCGTTTTATTGATGGTACGACTCTGCTAGGCATCTTACAAGCTCCGCTGTATATTCGCCAGGCTATAGCTACAGAAACTGTTGTTTATACCCTCAGCGAACCACCTAGGTTTTTTGGTACGGGAGCAATGGCATAACGTTCTCGCGCTTCCAGAGAATTTATTCTCTGTCTAACAAATTGGGGGAACGAACTTTCCCCCAGAGCCAAGGTTACGGATGGTAATGTCTCATCGGCTACTGTTGAAAGATATATAGTACGCCTAATGTGAATTAGCGGTCAGACTCCCTAAAGGGTTCGACATCGGAAAGCATTCCCTTGCTAGGGCAGCGTTCCTTTGCGCCTGATGGCGACGCAGGGTCTGCCCTCTTACTCAGATCTTGCACCTCATCAGACAAAAATCAAAATCCCGCTCATGTAACCAGGGTATAACTGTCTCTAACTGATTTAAAAGAGACAAAAGCAAAATATGAGGTAGAAGTAAAATTAGTGCTTGTTGCGCTGAATCAA
>JBBSPC010000088.1:0-21051 GCA_038259125.1 Chroococcales cyanobacterium
ATCATAGGGAGGGTTTGAATTCTTAAGCTATTTTCATTTTCTCCCTATTCATCCTTCATTCTTTCTTGTTTTTTTCTTCCAGACTGTTCCTTAGTCTAAACTACAGTTATAATAATAAAAACTAAAATTTTAAAATGGCTGTAATCCTCTGACTGTAAAGATCTATCTCGGAAAGTGACAAAAGAGGGATACTTGTTACTTCTAGGTAGCGATACTAGTTGTTGACTTGGGTTGAAGTAACTGTTTTTTGTAGACAAACATCCATCGGCAAAGTGAAATAAAAGATTGAACCTTGATCGCCGTTGGACTCAACCCAGATTTTTCCACCATAGCGATCGATAATTTTTTCGCAAACAGCTAAACCAATTCCCGCTCCAGAATAAGCTTCGGTTGAATGAACTCTATGGAAAACTTGAAAAACTTGGGAATGAAATTCTTGAGGAATACCAATACCGTTATCGGCTATAGCAATTAACCATGCTTGTTCCTGTTGAACCGCGGTAACTTCAATACGGGGATCGTTGCCACTAAATTTGAGGGCATTTTCTAGCAAATTTTGCAATATCTGATATATTTCTTGGGGATTAATCAAAATGCTGGGTAAATTTCCTACCACAATTTCTGCTTTGGTATCAGCGATCGCTGGTTGCAGATTCGTGATAACTTGCTGCATTACCTGATTTAAATCGATCATCAGCCAAGTTTGTTCACTTTTCCCTGCTTGAGCATAATTCCGCAAGTCTTCAATTAAGGTTTGCATTCGCGAACTACTATTACTAATACTGACAAGATAATTTTTAGCTGTTTGATCTAAATCACTCTGATACTCTTTAGTAAGTAAATCGGTAAACGTGGTCAATGAACTTAGTGATGCCTGTAGATCTTGGGATACTAGAGAAGTGAATTCTTCTAAATTTCGTTCTAAACCTGATAGTTGATAATTTTCTTCTAGTTGATTATTTAAAACCAAATCTTGATGAGGTCGAATTGCTTGGGTTAGAAAGTCTGCTGAATGCTTAACTTTAAAAGATAAGAGAGTTTCAATCAAATGAACAATTTTTTGAGACGGGCTGTTTTGAGCAATGCAGTTAAAATTTCGCCAACCTAATACAGTTACCCTCTGTGCAGTATTTATCGAAGAATTGATTAAAACTAAAGGAACTTCGTTAGTTTGAGAATTGTTTTTTAGCTGTCTACATATTTCCCATCCATTCATCTGGGACATTGAAATATCTAACACAATCAAGCTGGGTTTGATCGACTCAGCTAAAGTTAGAGCGTCTGCTTGATTTTGAACCACCACAATAGAATATCTAGCTAATTGTAGAGCGTTTAGCAGTGCCGCTAAATCTTTTTTTAGCTCTTTGACAACCAAAATTATTTCATCTTTAATATTGTCATTATTCATGGTGATCGCCAATTAATAAAAGACTGCAAATGCTGCTGATATTCAAAGATTTGTACCAAATGGATTTTTTAAGTTTAGTTAAATTTAGGCAAATTAAAATCAGTTATTATACTGATTTCAAATGTTGTATTAAATAAATAACACAAAAAAAGAGACTGCCAAAAGACAGCCTCCAAAATCACTAATAATTATTTAAGTTATAACTAACTAGATTACGCTTCTTTACTCTTGGTAAAATATTCGCTCAAAGCATCAGCAATAATCTGATTCATCGGTCTACCTTCTTTTTCGGCAATCTCTTTTAATTTGGGAAAAACATCATCGGGGACACTAACGCGACGTTGATTTTTGCGAAATTTGCGTTTAGTAGTAGTATCTGTATCCATATAGCTTCCTATTGTATAGTTTTCAGAAAAATTGCGAATGGCAGCGAATCCAACACGGCTGCAGAATGAGCCAAAACTTTCTTGGGATTGGCGATTCTGTTGGAAGAAAGCAAAAATAGGCTCAAAGAATTTTTCTAGCTCTTCTACTGGCATTTTTTGCTCATAAGGTTGGGCTAGTTGAGTCTGATTTGGTGTGCCTCCTAGCCAGATTTGGTATTTTCCAGGTGCGCTACCAACAAAGCCTAACTCTGCCATGTAGGGACGAGCGCAGCCGTTGGGGCATCCAGTCATTCGCATCACGAAGTGTTCGTCTGCCATTCCTAGTTTATTCAATAATGCTCTAATGCGATCGGTAATTCCTGGTAAAGCTCGCTCAGATTCAGTTATCGCTAGTCCACAGGTAGGTAATGCGGGACAAGCCATTGAATAGCGAGTCAAAGGCTCGATCGCGCTGGGATCGGTTTCTATTCCTCTATTTTTGAGGATATCTTCCACCGTTTCTTTTTGTTCGGGAGAAATTTCACAGAGAATAACATTGTGATTGGGAGATAGGCGCATGGGTAAGTTTAACTGCTGCACAATTTCTCTTAGGGCAGATTTTAGCTGAAAAGCACCTTCATCTTTGATTCTGCCGTTTTCGACACCGATACCAAAAAACCACTTCCCGTCACCCTGTTCGTACCAGCCAAGAAAATCTCGATATTGCCATTCGGTTAATTTTTTAAAGGGTTTGAGTTCTTTACCAAAGTAAGATTCAACTTTAGCTTTAAATTTGTCTACCCCCCAGTCATGGATTAAATATTTCATTCTGGCATGACTGCGATTAGTGCGATCGCCATAATCTCTTTGAGTGGCAACAATTGCTTTAACTAAATCATAGACATCAGCTTTATCTACATAGCCAATCTCGTCAGAAATGCGGGCAAAGGTTTCTTCTTTGTTGTGAGTTCGACCTAAGCCCCCCCCAGCCATAACGTTAAAGCCCTGTAGTTCCCCTTTTTTATTGGTCATCACCACCAAACTGATGTCGTGGGTGTAGACATCAATGGAGTTATCACCAGGTACAGTTACGCAAATTTTAAACTTACGAGGTAAGAAATGCTCTCCATAAATAGGCTCAGGGCTATTTTCAACAATCATGCCATTGCCTTTACTTTTTCTAGAGGCTTTGACTTCAGGAGCTTCTGCTGCGCTGATTGCTTTTTCTCCGTCTAGCCAAATTTCATAATATGCTCCACTCTGAGGATTGAGCAGATCGGCAATATTATTGGCATACTCAAAAGCATACTGATATTCTGGTTTGTTTTTAAATGGTGCAGGAGGAGACATAATGTTGCGGTTAACATCTCCACAGGCACTCAGGGTCGAACCCATATTATTTAAAATATTTTTGATTACCTCTTGAAGATTTTTTTTCAAGATTGCGTGAATCTGAAAGCCCTGTCGAGTAGTGATCCTGAGGGTATGATTGCCATACTCTTCTGATAGGCGATCTAGAGCTAAAAATAACTCTGGCGGGACAAATCCCCCTGGACTGCGAGTCCGCAGCATCATCTGATAGTCTTTTTCCTGACCCTTTGTCCTATTATCGCGATTGTCTTGCTGATAAGAGCCATGAAACTTGAGAATTTGGGTCGCATCTTTGGTAAAATGCGTCGTGTCTTCTTTCAGTTCGCTTAAAAGCGGTTCGCGCAAATAATTACTACGGTCTTTTAACTTTTCTAGTTTAGATACTTTTTTTTGGATAGGGGTCTGAACCATGTTGTTCTTAAATAATTATCAGGAAGGATATTCTTATGTGTGCTGCTTAGTGATTTAAGATTCTTTTTTATCTTAGCGTTTGCGATCGCAACTGAGTGCAAAATATCGAATTAGAAAAATATAAAAACACAAACTTATAGTTTGCTTTTACTTTAATTAGCTCAAAAATTGCGTCTAACTATAAAACCATTATTTTGATTTTGTTGAGAGCCATGAAGACTAGCCTGATTGCACTTGAGCAGGCAGTCTATATCTTCTCATTTCTGTAACCAGGAATACAAGTTATTCGCTCTTTCTGCTTACAAAAATTAGCTTTATTATCAGTTCTAACTGCTCTACCTGTCTCACCTTTTAGGGGGTCGCTCACCTAACTGCCTAAATCAGCTTTGGCTGCATTTTTATAACCAAAGAAGTCAATGCGGTAATCAGTAATGGTGACACCCGTTTCTGCTTCTATCTGCTTGATTATTGCTTTGGGCAACTCAATTTGCAAATCGATTATTTGATTAGTATCTAAGCAGTTTACGTGACTATGAGAGTCGCTTATATTACCATACAATCTACCATCAGAACGCTCAACACATTCTATTATGCCTCCAGCAGACAAAGCATCCAAGTTTTGATATACGGATGTGTGACCAATTTCTTTGCCTTGTTGACTGAGCAAGTCGTATATTTCTCTAGCCGAAAGATGCTCTTCTTGTGACCACAGCAACTCTAAAATATAGCGACGCTGACGACTAACCCGCATTCCCAAATCTTGGCAGCGGGCTAAAGCATCCTCTAAAGAGTTGATTGGTGTTAGGTTTGCCTCTGGAGTTTTCATAGGTGAGGCTCGATGGATTCAAGCTTATACATAGTCATTACCACTTTAACTTAAAATATATGTAAATGTCTAATCTAAAAATTAGTAAAGTAAATAGTAACTCGTCTTACCGTGGGTTTTACGTTTACTATCGTCAATTTTAGCTCAACAAAATTATCCTTCAGCCTCTATTTTTGTAATATTTATTGTGACTATAAAATTAGTTTTAGATTCTCAAGCCATCAACAATCTAGATTTATCTGCTGCCAAAAATCAAATAGACTCTACATTAGATAAAATCGTCGATTATGAGCAGCAGTTACAGTTGATGATTGACTATCAGCGAGAAGATAACGATCCTCGCGAATTATCGGAAATACCAGAGATTAGACTATGGTTTATCCGCTTAGATGCAGTTTATCCGTGGATACCATTCTTGTTAAATTGGAAAACAGGAGAACTAGTTCGTTATACGGCAATGCTCGTGCCTCACGAATTTAACCGTAGCGAAGGTATTATCTTTAACCCTGAAGCCTTAGAAATATTTGTGATGAATAAAATTTTTGTTCTCTGTGATTGGCTACGAGAGCAGAATATCCCATCGCGATCGCGTCTAAAATCTATGGCGCAACTGTTTGGCTATGAATTAGACGATGCTTTTTTGGAGATGATTTAGCTTAGTAGCTGATTTGCAGAGTGACAGAAGCTCGAACTGTTTGTTCACCACCAATGATAGGCGTATTGACCTGAGCATCTGCTTTTGACAGTTGCTCAACTCGAAGGAGACTAGGTGGGGGAACGCTGGCTTGATTAACCTGAACACCAACAATCTCTTTGGAAGCAAGATTTAGAGTCTTCAAAACAGCATCTGCCATAGCTTGAGCGTCAATGGTGGCTTTACGGAGAGCTTCTTTTTGAGCCTCAGCGATCGCTTCAGGGCTAGCAATAAAACTTACTTCATCAATGCGACTAGCACCCGCTTTAACGCTTTCATCTAATAAAGTTCCAACTTGCTCAGTCTGGAGGCGAAAGCTGACTGTATTTGTGCCAATATAACCTACTAAGTTTCTTTGATTATTAGTATAGTCATAATTTGGTTCTAGGCTTACACCAGCCGTCTGTAACTCCTGGACATTTTTTGAGCGCAACAAATTCACCAAAGCTGATGTTCGCTTGGCTATTTCTTGTTGAACCTCCATCGCCGTTTTGCCCTGAATCTCGACTCCTAACTTAACTTGTGTCAGGGTAGTAGCAACATTTTCGCTCCCATTTCCAGTTACTGTCAAAGTTGGTACTAATTTTTCTTCCGCCATAGCTGGATTAATCAAAGTCAAGCTAAGAAAACTGCAAATAGCTAAGGATTTGGCTAAACCTTGGTAAAGTAGAGCAAATCGACTTATTTTTGATTGTTTTAGATTTTTGCTCATTGTTTACTCCCTACCTGATTTTCATTTACATCTACTTAACAGATTGTACATTTTCTTAACTTGTTACCAATGCCTATTAGCTAGCTGCTTTGAGCATATGGTAGGTGATCAGTAATTGAGTTAAAGCCAGAGGATAACTTTGTAAAGTTTCTCCAGTAGTTCCAGTTAACTTTCCTAATTCCTGGTTTCCTTCTAGGCTACAAAACTGACCTAGATAGGGAACTTCGCCACACATAATCTTTTCTAATTCTCTAACTTGCTCTAAACTTGCATGACCATCAATTTCTAAAATATCTACAGGTTTGCCCATATCGCGACTTAAACCCAGACGAATAGCTGCACCAAGATGATTGCCTTCAGAATTTAAAATACTAGTTAACTCTGGATGAGGAATTGTCGGACGCAAGATCAAATTAGCGTTAAGCATAATGTTGTCTTCTTCCAATTCTGTTTCATCAGGAGGATAAAAGCTAACAACCATATCTGCCCATTTACGTTGTGGACGGATAAAGGCTTCAGAGTCTGGTTCTCTTTGTCGTAATTGGTCTTGAACTTGTTCTTCACTGTATCCTCTTTTTCGAGTATCTCTCTTGATTTTCCAGTATGCTCTTAAAGATTCTGGGGGAGCTAGATAAGTTTTCACATCATAGCTATCTCGCATTATACGAGTCGAATATCCTAACAAACCTTCGACAATAACATATTGACGAGGCTCAATATATTCTGGTGGATCGAAAGCACCCGTACTGTGATTATAAATAGGCTTGAGGATAGACTTTCCTGAACGTAGCAACGCTAAATGCTGTTCTATAATGTCTAAATAATTACAGTCGGGATTGAGAGCAGATATTTTCATTTCCGCTCTTTGGGTGCGATCATAACGATGATAGTCATCAGTACAGATCACGGTAACGTTGTCTTTCCCTAATACTTGAGCAATTCCCTTCGTCAACGTTGTTTTACCCGCTGCGCTGTCACCAACTATACCGAGAATAATAGGTCTATCTTTCATATCTTGCTCCTTCTGGGGAATAATCGCTCAAACCTAGAATATATTGGATTAGTAGCAGTTGTAAAACTCTCTATCAAAGCTTGCAGTTTACATAAAAAAGGCTAGATGTAAAAAACACCATAGCCAAAGCCTTTCGGCTCTAATAATTGAACCTTGATTAACTTGTCTTTTAGCTATTAGGTACGGTTTGAACGGCGCTTGCTCCGTCTACACCTTTAGCAACTTTTTCTGCTTTGGAAAGAACGCTTTCAGCATCAGGGTTATATTTTAAAACAACTGTACTGCCTGTTTGTGCCACCCAAAGTCCAACACTATCAGAGATTCCCGCTTCATCTAGTGCTTGAGCAACACGCTTTGCCAAACCGCTTTCGTCGAATTGACCATCTAGACCAACTTTTTCTGGGGCAATATCGTTATCTTTGGCTGCTGCTGCAACCTTAACCTTTCCTGCTTTAGCTGCTTTATCTTCTTCTTTTTTGCCAAACAGTTTTCCAAGAAAACTCATAAATAATATCCTCTTGATTTATAAAACCAAAAACGCCAGATTTGCGCTTTCTGGATGTAAGTATATGGTCAGGACGTAAAGATAGGGTCAAGAAATTATAAAGAATTTAGATTTAGTAACTTAATTTTTTTTGCGTCATTTCTCCCAGATATTTCTGTAAATAGGGAGAAAAAACCTCGTATATTAGAGTTAGGGGTCGACCATTGTGCCAAAAAAGGTAATGACGACCCCAAAATGATGTTTTTTCGTCAAATGCCGACTCTAAAGCCGAAGAATTACCATAATAAACTCCTCGTACATCTCGATAAAGTTCTGTATGGAGTGTAGAAAGACTTCGCCATACGGGTAAAGAGCGATTTTGCAGATAATCATCAACATTACTAGCGTTCCACCAAGACGCAGCATAGGCTAACCTTTGACCTGAGGCAGTTCGCAACCATACTTGTCTTCTCAATCTTGGTTCAACGATCGCCTCAATTTCTTCTGGTGCGCCATCGTCTCTTTTCCCAAGTAAAGACATATCAATCACGTCTACTTCAGTTCTTTCGCCTGTAAGTAATTGCAAAAGGTGAGTCGGTGAGCCATCTCCTAATAAAAGCATCTGCCATGTAGGTGATAACTGCTGATGGGGCAATCCTTGTTGGACAGTTTCTTGTCCTCCTTGCCAAATTGGTTTTAGGGAGTGCCAACTTTTAGAGGCGGTGGAAATATCTTGGGGATAGGTTGCAGTCACTTTTAGTTACAAAACTTTATTATCGTTAATAAAAATATTAGCGTTCTTTGCCAGAAATTACCTCTTTTTTATTTCTGAGATGGACTTAGGACTTAATTTGCTAGATAATGGACTGGCGATCGCCAAAACCGTAAATTAGATTTTAGGCTGTAACCTAATCTATTTTTTTTCCTTGAATTGAATAGTCTAACAATTCAATCGGATGTAATAATTCAACCTGGGAATTTTGTAACTCTAAGTGCTTTTGTATTTGTAAAGAACAACCAGGATTGGAAGAAGCAATCAAACTTGCTCCCGTATTGACCAAATTGCTGGCTTTTTGTCTGCCTAATTCGTCTGCTGTTTCTGGCTGCAACATATTATAAATGCCCGCACTACCACAGCATAAGCTGGCATCAAGAGGTTCGCGTAATTTAACGCCAGGAATTTGTCTGAGGAGTTGACGTGGTTGCAAACTAATTTTTTGTCCGTGCAGAAGATGGCAAGCATCTTGATAGACAATTGTGATTTCTGATGATGTTAAGGGATGCAATTGGGCGGTTAATTCTATTGATGACAAAAATTCTTGAACATCTTTAACTTTGCTAACAAATGCTTCAGCTTTGGCTTTATATTTTGGATCATCAGCCAAAATATGACCATATTCTTTGAGGGTATGTCCGCAACCAGCAGCATTAATAATAATTGCATCAAGTTCGAGATCTATAAAACTATCAATCATTTGTCTGGCTAAAGTTTGTGCCTGCGCTTCTTGTCCTTGATGGGCGGGCAGGGCAGCACAACAGCCTTGACTTTTGGGAACGATCACTTCGCAGCCATTGGCAGTTAATACTCTAGCAGTTGCTTCATTTACAGGAGAAAAAAATAGTCGCTGCACACAGCCTAAGATCATGCCCACACGGTAACGTTTTTCTCCTTGAGCGGGTATTACTTCGGGTAAGTTATCTTGCCAAGCATCAGCAGTAATAGCAGGTAAAATAGCCTCCATCGCTGCCAAACGAGGAGCAAACTTTTTGAGTATTCCTTGGCTACGTAAAAACTTTTGCAAGCCCGATTTTTGATATAGCCACAAAGGAGGAAGCAGGCTGCGTAGACGATTGGGATAGGGAAATAAATTAAAAATTAAAGTTCTAATTAACCTATCGGACAAACTGCGGGGTTGATTTCTTTCTATTTGTGGGCGAGTAGCTGCGATTAGTTTATCGTACTGTACTCCAGAAGGGCAGGTAGTCACGCAAGCAAGACAGCCTAAGCAGGAATCAAAATGCTGAGAGGTTACCATATCGATAGTAGCCTCGCCTTTGTTGATGGCATCCATTAAATAAATTCTGCCTCTAGGAGAATCCATTTCTTTGCCAATGACTCGATAACTAGGACAGGTAGCAAGACAAAAGCCACAATGAACACAGGTATCTATTAATTCTGGCTGGGGAGGATTTTTGGCATCAAAGTTAGTCATTTGGGAAGATCGCTGCTGGTTTACGGTAGGAAATTGCGAGTAATATTGTTCGTAGCTTTAAGCTCTAAGCTTTTTAACCATGATTTGACAGGTTAATCTAGCTACACTAGAAAACGGCTTGGGTTGAAAATATTCTGAGGATCGAACTGGTTTTTGATTGTTTGCATAGTTTGTCTAGCATTGCCTGTATAGTCCCAAATATCTATTTCTTGTTTAACTAATTTGGGTGCATGGAGAATAGTAAGAAAACCGTAGTTTTGTTGGCAATATGAACGCATTTCTGTAACAGCCTGATAATCTATATTTTTTAGCTGTAATTCTCCAATACCACTATTTGCGTGAACTCTAACGGCAATATTGTGATTGTCGATCTGTTTTAATTGTAGAAAATTTATAGCAGCAGTTGGGGCAATTGCTATTTTGCAGGTAATTGCAGTGTCTGAATCAGGAGTAGTTGTAATGGTGGCGCATTGTTGCCACAAGTCTGTTTCTGCTCGATCTTGATAGTTCTTAGAGGTTAGGTTTAATTCTTTGGCGATCGCCTGTACTTGCTCAATCTGTTGCTCGATACTTTCTGGTATAGTTTGCCAACGCACGATCAAACCAATATCTTTCCCTAGATCTAATTTATTAACCATCGCAGCCGAAAGTAAATCTAAGGCAGTGGGAGTTAAACCAGAATTGCGAATTGTTTGACAGGCTTGAGCGATTTGCTCCGCTTTTCCAGTTAATAATAGAGTTTGAGAAGTATTAATTAAAGGATAAGTCCGAAAAGTAAGCTGAGAAATTAGCCCCAAAGTACCATAAGCACCAGTAAATAATTTCATTAGGTCATAACCCGCTACGTTTTTGACTACTCTGCCTCCCGCTTTGGCAATTTCACCATCAGCACGCACAAAAGATAACCCCAGCAGCATATCCCGCACCCCACCGTAACGCTGTCGCCAACTCCCTGTATCGGCTGTGGCGACTATTCCCCCCAAGGTGGCAGTTTCTGGATAGCTAGGATCGATGGGTAAAAATTGATTATGCGATCGCAATACTGCCTGTAAATCAGCCAACTTCATTCCTGCTTCTACCGTTACCGTAAGATCTCCTACGGCGTGTTCAATCAGGCGATCGCATTTTTGAGTGCTGATTACTAAGTTTAGATCCTGGCTTAGATTACCCCAAGTTAATTTGCTGCCATTACCGCAAATCAAAATACGCCACTGATGTTGAGATGCCTGCTGAACTATTTTTGCTAAAGCATCTACAGTTTTAGGAAACACCAAGTATATTGGTGCTTCAGTATTTATTACTGCTTGATTGATCTTGCTTTGCCAATAGATATCAGCATTCTTCAGTTCGACTAATTTTGTATTGCTATCAATGAGCGATTTTAGTTGAGTTGCGATCGCAGTTGTCATATTGACTAAATCTAACTAGATAAACACAATTCATAGCTTAACTATTGTCTCATTAGGGTTGCTGTTTTATTTGAAGAAGAATTTTTTATTAGTTTTAGATCTTAAATTTTGCATCGGCTTGTTGAGATGATGCTTGATGCTAATTAAACAGACCCTCTACCTCTTGCCTGAAAACAATTAAAGCATGATTTTGGGTAAGGTTTGCTAAATCTTCAAGCAATTGATCGGATACTTCGGGGGTAACGACTGTTTTGACTTCAATGTTGGTATTGTAGCCTGCTACATCTCCCATCCGTTTACCATGACTACCTGTTCCCTGTGCTGGAATAATTGTATATCCAGAGACATTCAATGTTTTCATTAACTTAATTAAACGGTCTTGTAAAACCATTTCACAGATGATGGTTACGAGAATACCTCGATCAAAAGAAGACATAGAAAACTCCAAATATTTTGTGTAAAACTCCAGTTTTACACAAAAAAGAAATAGACTCGAACCTTTGACAATTAGCGATCGCCTTTGGGTCAAAAAGCATCTTGAACCCGAAGAAGAAAAACTATTGAAGAACAACCTTCTTTAATTCCTCCTACTTAATACCTGAGTTCTTACAAATATTAATACTTTGATAGCTCAAATAACCTAATACATTTTTTGCTGATTTAGTAATAGTAAATATAATGTAATTCTAAGATGAGCCAATTTTAACTACTTACGCAGCAACACTGCATTTTAATATCCGCCTGGTTTAGCTAAACTTTCAAACTTAGTAAGTTCAGCGTTGAATAATAGCTTAATTGTTCCAACTGGACCATTACGATGTTTAACTATACTAACTTCGGTAATACCTCGGTCAGGAGTATCAGGATTATAATACTCATCACGATAAATCATCATCACTAAATCTGCGTCCTGCTCAATACTGCCACTTTCTCTCAAATCAGATAACATCGGCCGCTTATTAGTTCTTTGTTCTACCCCGCGACTTAGCTGAGATAAAGCTACAATTGGCACATTTAATTCTCTAGCTAAACCTTTTAAACTCCGCGTCATTTTTGATAGCTGCTGTACGCGGTTATCGTTGTCGCCTCCTTCCATTAGCTGGAGATAATCGATCATTACTAAACCTAAAGGATCTTTTTGCTGCGCTTGAAGTCTGCGTACTTGCGATCGCATTTGCATTACAGTTAAGTTAGCCGTATCGTCAATATATATAGGCAATTCTGACAGCCTCTCTACCCCATCAATTAACTGTCCAAACTCATTTTGAGCAATTCTACCCGAACGCAAGCGGTTACTAGGAATCCTTGCCTCCCCCGAAAGAAGTCTTTGGGTTAACTGTTCCCGCGACATTTCTAAACTAAACACAGCGATGGGTAATTTGGAATCCCTAGCAATGTTAGATGCAACACATAAAGCGAACGCCGTATTGTGAACACAAATATCGTTAGCTACAAAATTATGGGTTTCGGGAATAGTTAAGTCGTAAACCTGTTGTTTTCCTACATATTCAATACTCACAATCTCATCCCAGTAGACTTCGCTAGTTGCTAAGTTTTGCAAGGGAATACCGTCTAAGGCATAAGCTAGCTTAAATAATCTTTCTCTGGATAAAGCTCGTTTATCTACATGAATGTTGCTATGTCCTTGAATTCCTGAGCGTTTAGCGACAGACACCCAAGGTTCTTCACTTTTTGCCTGCCTTAACTCTTGCCAAATTTCTACAGGAATTAAATCTTTATTTGTCTGATATCTTCTTTTCGATATCGCTTCTCGAACAGCACTGATAGCTTTTTCTTTACTAAAAATTCCAATCTCATCAATAAAATTTTCAATCGATTTGGCATCAGTAATATCTAGCTGCCAGACTTGTCTACGCTCATTTTGATATTTAATAGAACGATTTTTTAAAGCAGCAATAATTCCAAATCTCAATAATAAATGCTGTATTTGTCTAGCTAGTTTTTCGCTAACGGTTGCATAACCTAATTGAGATTGACCGCTAGTTAATACAGTAGCCCAACCGTCAGTGGCAAACAAACGATTGAGGAACAAAGCAATTAAATTAGGTTGCAGCCCAAATACAAACTGAGGAATAGTTTTAGCGTGAGCATTCTTACCCCACAAACCTAGTTCTTGCAGCCAAAGAGTCAGGGTATTTGGACTATTTTTACTGATTGCTAATATTTCTGGTGCAAGATTTTGAGGATTAAATTCTAGCAGTTTACATAGTTGTGTAAATGTTTCTTGATTGGGGACGCAAACTCCTTTAATCCAAAATCTAATTAGTGAACAACTGACTTTTAATAATGAAGCAATTTGAGCAAGAGAAAGATGCTGATTATTAATTGCCTCTTTTAAATTTCGAGCAAAAATTTGACGTTGATGATCGAGAAAAGCTCGATCTTTACTAACTCTTATAGATATTGTTCTGGTGCCGTTAGAGTCATATTCTTTTGAGGTAAGTCCAGATAAACTAGCAACGGCATTGACGAAATCCTTTCGCAAGATTGGACTACTGTTAGTAAACTCTGGACAGGTTTTCGTTAAACATCCATCACCAATTAAATAAGCTAGCAACTTGACTTTAGCTTGAGGAATTTTTTGCTCTCCAAACACCTTAATCTGTCGTGGGACAGCAATCTTATTTCCTACTTGCAATGTTCCCAAACTACGCCAGCCTTGAATAGTCAAAAAAGGATGAGTTAGAGTAGTTGTAATTTTCTTGCCTAAACGAGTAGTCACCTGATAGACAGGTTTAATGCCATCGTCGACAAAAGCTGATGGTTTTGTCCAGGTAAATCGCCAGTCAGATTGTAGAGTCAATAGTGAAGTCGAGAGAGGCTTCCGTCTAGGAAGCATCTCTAATCGACTTGTTGAATCTTGTTGACGATTATAAATCTCTTCGATAGTTTTAACGCTGCCGTCTTGACAGACTAATTCTGCATCAGCAGCCAAACACTTCCCCATTGAAGGTCTACCAGCAATAATAATTAAGTCAGAACGACTGAAACCGCTAGTCATGGCATCTAAATCATAGTAACCAGAAGGAACGCCAGGTAAAGCTGTATTTTGATGCAATTCCTCAATGGTATTAAAGGTATTTACCAGAGTTTCGGCAATAGGAACTAAACCCTCTTGAGGACGTTCTTGGGTAAGGCGAAATATCTTTTGTTCGGCAGAATCTAAAACTACTTCTAATTCTGTAGCGTTATCGTAGCCGAGATCGACAATTTCGTGTCCTGATGTAATTAACTGACGACGGATATATTTTTCCATGATCAGGTTGGCATAGCGATCGATATTAACCGCCGACACAGTACGGTTAAGTAGCTGTGCTAACTTAGTTATACCGCCAACCTGCTCTAGTAAATCGCGATCGCTCAAGTATGTACTAAGAGAAATAAAATCTGTAGGCTTTCCTTTACTGTTGAGGCTTAATGCTGCTTGATATATCTCTTGATGAGCTTTGACGTAAAAAGCATCTTTAACTACTAGTTCTGCCACTCTAGTAATTGCATCTGGGTCGAACAGGATGCCACCCAGGATTGCTTCTTCCGCCTCGATACTAGCTGGAGGTAAGTTATTTATTTCTGCCATTAATCACTTTGGATTCTTACAAAATAACTATAGAACAAATATTCTACTTTCTTAGTTGATTTTAAGAAAATATTCTAATAATTAAAACTTAGGTATTTAAAAATGATTTAGTATCCTGTCTCAAGTTTTATTTTTTGAAAAATCAGTACCCAACATACAGGCTCGCTCTAAATTAGCACCATTCAAATTACTACCTTCTAATTCAGCACAAAGTAGATTAGCCCCCGATAAGTCAGCCCCAGCTAGGTTTGCACCTCTTAAATCAGCTTCTTCCAGGTTGGTATCACTAAGGTTCGCCCCCTGTAAATCAGCTTGAGATAAGTTTGCGCCTTTGAGATTAGCACTATTAAGGTTTACCCCTCGCAAGTCCGCACCTCGCAAATCCACTCCTTTTAAATCCACTCCTTTTAAATTTGCTCCACTCAAAAATGCTCCAGAAAGAGAAGCTTGAGACAATTTTGCCCCCATTAAGTTTGCTCCCCGTAGATTACTACCGCGTAAATCCGCATTACTGAGATCAGCCTGCATTAAATTAGCACCCAAAAGATTTGCTCGAAGATCTGCTAACTTAAAATTAACTCCTAAAAGATTTGCTCCATCCAATCTTGCGCCTTTGAGATTAGAGTGAGAAAAATCGACTCCGACTAAATTTGCCCCAGCCAAATTGATTTTTTCCAGTTGACAATTATTTAGTTCTTCATCTTCTAAATCTATACCTGGAAAGTGCTTTTGTTGTCCTGCGCGAATTTGTTCTACGGTCATTGTAAATGTTGCTTCGGTATTTATTAAAGATGAATTTTATTTAAAAGCTCTAGGCTTTTAGCTATAAGCCTTCAATTGTTCAAGAAGATGTTGTTTTATTTTTACGAGCATTTTCGGAATCTACTAACCACATTCCAGTAGCAATTTTAGGTCGATAAGCCTCAAGAGTCATACCCTGCTGCATACCCATAACCAAAAGTGATAAAGCATCTAATAGTTTAGGATCGTATCTTTTACCTGCTAGGGTATGACAATCTTTTAAAGCTTTAGCAGCAGGATTTTTATCCGAAGAATATTGCTTGTATGCCTTCATTTTTTGCTGAAAGTCTGCTAGTAAACACAAGATTCTCGACTCTAGAGGTATAGCATCATAAGCTAGCCCCGTAGGAATTCCCGAACCATCCCAAGCTTCTCTTTGATGGATGAGTATCTCTGATACGGCCTCTAATTGGGGCATAACTCGTAATACTGAAGCTTTAGGCAAAGACTCACTATGATCTAAAGTTTCTGCTTGTGCTTGAGACTGTCTGTTACGGCTTTTTGTTACTTCAGGTAGCCCAACGCGATGCAATAATGCCGATAGATAAAGCCGTTTTGCCTGCCATGCAGGAAGATCCAATAGTTGTGACATTGCTTCAACCATTGTTGCCACTTCAGATGCAGCCATAGGATTACTAACGTCCGTAGTATCTAACAACTGTGCCATGCGAAGAAAAGCCTGCATCTCGTTAGACACAATATTTTCATCCAAATCTTGAAAACCTTTGAAACTAGAATCTTGTGGTTGATGGAGAGTTTTTTTAGAGTCTTGCAGATACTTGACTACCTGAGATACCACTGCATCTAAATCATCTCTTTGTCTTGTACCCGACTCGGCAGTCATTTTTGCTACCTTAGCAGTCATTAATTCAGCTAGCTCTCGATTGTATTCTCCTATATGATCGATAGCTAATTCAACTGTTTCGCGAACTAGTTTAGGTTCAAAAGTCCAAAAACCATAGAATTTTCGCTCTAAATCTTTTTGGGGTTTGTTATTACCATAATCATCATCAGACAGTTCCTGACATAACACTATTGCCGTATAGGTAGGCGAAAGAATCATCAAATGCCACTCTTCGGCAACAGGATCTTCGGGCTTGAGATCGATTAGAGATACGTTTTCTTTCTTGCTAGTAGGATGGCTATCAAACCTAGCCTCGCGGGTTGCCATTATGACTACATGATTTGATTTATCTGCCAGATCATTATAGCGATCGGCTTCTTCTAAATACCATTTACCACGCTGGAAAGCTGTTACCATCAGAGGTGGGCTATCTGAATCCAAAATGAAGTCCTCTAGCGCATGACATAAAGCAACCAAAGTATTTTTGTAATAAACTCCCAAGTTCAAAGGTCGTTTACCGCCACGATGAGCTTCGTCTAATCTTTGTAATATTGAACCTTCCAGCATAGTAGATAATTAGTTAATTAAATTAAAGCGCGATTGAATATAATTGCAATGCACCTTTAAGTGAATATATTATGTTGTTTAAACAGCAGCAGTGATCTTTGGCTGATCTGATTTTACAGGAGCAGTCAATGCTTCTCCTAGAGGAGCTTTACCTAACTTATCTTCTAAGATTTGCATCACTTCTCTTCCAAAGTCATTGGGGTTTTGCTTCCAAGCTTGAAGACATACTTCACCAAAGAAAGAACCTAATGGTTCAGGATTCCAAAGCAGTTTTTTGGCTGTCCAAGGCATCAAGCTCATCGGATTATATCCAGGCTTGAGAATATTTTGCTCAAAGGCATATTCCTCTAAGTGAGTATGGGGTTGTAAACCGATAAAGAAAATTGCAGGCTCTACTTTATCTGCACCAAAGATTGTTTCTAACTCTCGATGATAAGCAACAGTTTGCTTAATTGTTTCATAGGTTTCGTCGATAACGTTAAAAGAATAGTTAACCGAAACTAAATCATTAAAGCCTGCTGCTTTAAGATCTCGACAGTTTTGTAAAACAGTCCGTAAATTGTAGCCCATCCGCATCTTCCTTACTAGTTCTTGTGAACCGCTGGTAATACCAATCTCAAAGTAATTCATTCCTGTTTTAACCATCAAATCAGCTAATTCAGGAGTTACATTGTCTGCCCTAATATATGCTGCCCAATGAATGTCTTCCATACCAGAATCAACTATTTTTTGCAGTAATTCAATGGCATCAGGAATATACTTTTTAGCAGGGATAAACTGAGCATCGGTAAACCAAAAATTGCGAATCCCTCGTTCATAAAGCTGACGCATTTCTTTGACTACTTCATCAGCAGGATTAATTCTTACCTGTTTGCCTTCTACCACTGTGTAGACACAGTAGCAGCAGTTATGAGGGCAACCTCTTTTAGTTTGCACTCCAATATAAAAATCGTTTTCTTGGAGATAATAAGCAAATTCAGACCAAATAGTAGCAATATAGTCGTAGTTACAGGCACTTTTTTCTATGGGAGTTGGCCATTCATGAATTAGCCTGTCCCTGATCTTATTTTCGCCTACTACATAACAACGTTCATCGCGAAATTCTTGATTGCTTAAAATTTTCTCTAGTAACTGTTCTCCTTCCCCAACAGAAACAATTGTTCCCTTGGGCAAATCTTGTTTTAACTGCTCATAAAATACGCTGACTGCACCACCTCCAACAACGGTACGAGCTTCTGGGGTATGTTTCTTTGCCCTTTTTAGCCCTCGTTTGACTAAACCTACATTTCGCCATAGTTCTCCGTAATAAGCAGTCGCTACTTTTAAACCCCCTAACGCACCTCTTAGTTTGGTAAGAGGATTTTTGGCATAGTAAAGTTCAAAAGCGTTTTGCAAAGGATTTCCCCCTCTTCCTCCGACTGGTGCATAGATCTGGATATCTCGCCAGGAAAAAACCAACAAAGAGGGTTTGAATTTATCTATACACTTGTCTAGGGCATTATCAAAATCTAAGGGAGGAACTGTCCCCAAATCAAATATCTTCTGCTGAACTTGGGGAAACAGTTTGTGGACATGATCGGCTAAATATACTACTCCAATTGGGAAAATTGGGTTACAGGGAAGACGAATATAAAGAATACGCTGAGTCATAGCTTAGTTATATTGTTAAGTTTTATAGTTTTTATGAGTTCGTTGAAGACAAAAAATATATTTTCGACCTTATGGTAGCCATAATTTATTCATATAACTTAACTTTAGCGATATTACCCACCACAATCAACCAAATCTGCAAAATGTTTATAAAGTGACTCTATTTTTTTTGTTCAGAGTCGGTGTTGGGTTTTTTTAGATATAAATACAAAATAATATTTTTAGTTGCTCAATTTTGCAGCAATATGCTGAGATTTATCTGTTTTTAAAAATTATAAAAAATTTCTTCACTCTTTATAGATATAAATCAAAGAATAGATAAATATCCATCGGTAGCTAGTTTTACAACTAATTGGGATCGGAGAATGTTAGCTTATATAAGCCAATAAAAAACGTTTTTAAACACCTCTCTTCAACAGCTATGTCTCAAATTTTAGATCCTCTGCCAAATGATGAAAATGACAGCATTCTATGTTGTTATGTAAATGCAACTAGCCAAATTCAGATTGCTAGAATTACTAATATATCGAATTGGTATTTTGAACGAGTCGTATTTCCTGGTCAAAGGTTAGTGTTTGAAGCAAATATTAAGGCTATTTTAGAAATACATTCAGGAATGATGGCAAGCTCCATACTTTCGGATACTATTCCTTGCCTTAGACTTGCTTTACAGGCAATAGATGAAAATGAAAAAAAGAATCAAAAAGATAAGCAAATAGAAAATAACTCTCAGAATAGTCAAGAAGTTTCTACGTCATTCAACATTGCCGTATAAAAGTTTTAGCAAGCTAAAAAATTGATTCAAATTAAAGGGCATATTTTGTGGGGTTGCTATATTTAGCAGTCCCTATGTCTATACTAAAAGATAGGTATAGAATTTTGTGTAATAAATTTGGATTTACCATCTTTTATCTGGCTGTGGAAAATTGCTGCTTGGGCAATGGGAGGCGCGATCGCTTTTTACTTTCTGCTTCTCTTTTCAGGAACTTGGATGTTTTATGGACGTACTACGAGAATTGGTCGTCCTGCTTGGCTTAGAGATGCCCATTTTATTAGCGGAATTGTAATTGTCTTTCTCGTTCTTTTACTACTGGCGATTGGTATAGTTGGTACAGTAGGCTACTATGGCAGTCTTGGACATTCTACTCATTTGTGGGCAGGATTATTTGTCGTCGGGCTAATTTGCCTGTCTGCCTGGAGTGCCAACCAAATTGATTCCCGTAATAGCTGGGCGCGATCGCTCCACATTACTACTAATGCTATTCTGTTGGTTGGGTTAGTTTATGTATCGTGGACAGGCTGGGAGGTAGTGCAGAAATATTTATAATTCAATTACCAATAAATAAACATTAAAAATGGAAGCTTGAAAACTCCAAACTCCCATCCAAATTGATTTAAAGATTTAGTAACCTAGTTATGATTCAAACTAGAAATTATATGTTGCTCCAAAATCAAGAGCGAAAGAATCATCAACACCACTAACACCACCTACTGCATAGTCGGTGGATGTATTAACATACCGCACTTGACCAATAGCATCGATCTTATCTGTAATGGGATAGCCCGCACCAACTTTACCTTGAAACAAAAATCCTGTTCCACTGGTGTCACCACCTGCAGCATCAACCGCATCGGCAACGTCTCCACTAAGATTGCTTACACCAACACCTATGCCCGCACCACCAAAGGCATAGGGACTTTTTGGATCGGTACCAAAAGGATATTTATACACACCATTTACAGCAGCGCCGAAATAATTGTAGTCTAAATTATCTACATCTGTGCCGCCAAAATAGTCGAAAATTTCTAATTCTGCTGCTATGTTCTTGGTAAGATTATAGCCAACCAAACCGCCTCCACCAAAACCTGTGTTTGCATTACCACCAGGAAGGAATACGCCAATATTGCCTCTTACATAAGTCTTTTTCAACTCACTATCAAGAGTACTGCGAGTGCGACGAGTTCTTCTGGTTCTTCCATACTCAGAGCCATACTGAGCAATTTTATTGCTGTCAGGCTGCTGATAATCCACGTTGAAATCGCTACAATTAGCACCAGATTCACAGGCTACTTTATAGTTTTCATAGCCGTTAGTCTCTTGCGCTTGAACTGCTGCGGGAGCTACCGCTATAACAAGAGCTGCCAAAATACTAGTTTTAATATTCATGTTTTCCACACCACACAATTAAATACAAATTCTTTAGTCAAGCTTATGTAAGCTTAGGTAATTAATATTATTTCGATATTGCCAAAACTATCTACATCTTAGGACAGATTTTTAACTGGCAATTTTATCAGCATTTATTTGAGAAGATTAAGATAAAAGTTGTATTTATCATAGTATAAATAATTAAAGGAAAATAATAGCTACTTTTTGGCAAGCAGCAAATCTATTTTAGCCACAAAAAATAGATTTATATCAGACTGTCATCAGCGAAACTAGCAAACTTAAAGTATGGACGCTTCCCTAGATAAACTAGAGAAATTTGTATCTTTTTACCCTATCCCGTGAGTTTTGCTCTGCGTCTGTGGGCAAGATAATAATACTACGCCTGGTGTGAATTAAATTTTAGTAAGCTGAGGAGGATTGAAAAGTCAAAACATCAATCTCAAAATGACGACGCAAGAAAAGCCGCAAAGTATGAGAGGTCATTTTGAGTGCCATATGAGTAGCCAAGCCACCAAC
>JBBSPC010000089.1:0-21023 GCA_038259125.1 Chroococcales cyanobacterium
TTCGACCCCATCCCGAACTCGATAGTTAAACTCTGTAGCGGCGAAGATACTTGGGGGGTAGCCCCCCGGGAAAATAGCTCAGTGCCAGGTTCTATATTACCCAAGAAGCCTCTGATTAACCCAGAGGCTTCTTTATTTTATGGCTTATATTTTATCAAGAATTTCCAATACTTGTTTTGGGTTTAATTTATTTTTGAACCAAATTAATCGATTGGGTAAATCGGTAAACTTTACCCCAGCCTTTTCTAAGTTTAATCTTTCAGAAACAGCAAGAATTAAGTTTTTAGTGTCACCACTACGCACTTGATAGAATTTTTTCTGTAGATATTCTGGTCTCCAGTAACCAACAATTTCTAGAAGAAATTCCCTGCCGTCTGGATGAACTAGACGAAAGTCAGGAATCATTACGCTGCCTGGAAGAGGAATTAAATCGACCTCTCTTTCTAATCGCCATTCAGTTTTTGTTTTCGCCCAACTTTTAGCAAAAGAAGCTTCCAACATACTATCATATGGTTTTCCTGGAGGATAGTGAGAAACCAAATCACAACGATCGCTTGCTAAATTAAACTTACCTGTTTTAACATTTCCAGAGTATTGATCCCGGTTTTGTAGTTTAGCCTGGAGACTCCATTTTGTTACATGAAGCAAAGCAGGAATCATTTTTGCCAGAGCTAAACCGTATCTGGTGCTTGCTTTAAAAAGGCTAGCCGGTCCATCCATGGTTAAAGTAAATCCCGTATCAGCATCTCCTTCTATATATGCCATGAGCTGGAAAAGCTTGATGTAGCGAAACAGTAATTTGTATTCACCAGGGTCGTTGCGGTGAGCATTGATAACCACATTGCTGGCATGGTAAAAAATGCCTTGTACTTGAGAAATATTGTAACGATGAAGCAATGACTCAGGAATAGGTGCTTCAAACTGAGTTAGTATACGATTTTCTTGCAGGTCTGCGTATAATCCTGCTTCAATTTCAGCGAGAGATACAGCATATTTTAATTCATCAGATAGACAGAATGAAATTGCTTCTAAAGTATCGCTACGATTATTAGGTATAGTTGCCGTTTTAGCTGCTTGTAAGAAAACCCTTTGCCGAAGCATTGGTGGATCAAGAGGACTAATAATTTCAAAAGTAGAAAAGGTATTACGTAGTATATGAGCTAGACCTCTTATTAAACGATAATTCGGGCTGTTTCCTTCTAGGTCTAAAAGTCGCTGATCTAAATCTCCCTGAGTTTTACCTACGCAATCTTGAAAACAATTGATTATATCCTCTGCTATACCTAGATTCTGACCATTAATTTCTAACTTCTTAGGTATAATTGTTTCGCCACTACGTCTGTATATAAGTAAGTCGCTTTTTAGCATTAGAATTTCAATAAATCTTTTCATGGAAAAGCTAAGACGCTAGCTAATATCAATAGTAAATTGAATATGTCCAATTTTTTGGCTTTCTAATTTAAATATAAAAATAAAATCTTTATATACTTTTGGTCTAAACAAAAAACAGGATAAGCGAAAGATATAATGATTGAAAGCAAGTTTAGCGGTTTTATTCAATCTGTAGAACGATTAATTTCTGCCTATCAATTTATGCCACCATCCAACTTAGACACTTCCGTCCAAGACAAAGAGAAAAAAGAGTATTTAAATGAACTTCCAGATGAAGTAGAAATGTCGCTTTTCGATCATTTAGAAGAACTACGCTTGCGTATTTTCTATGCTTTGATCGCAGTGGCGATCGCAGCTTTAGGCTGCTTTGTTTTTGTCAAACCTTTAGTTCGGATTTTGGAAGTTCCTGCTCAAGGTGTAAAATTTTTGCAGCTAGCCCCAGGAGAATTTTTCTTTGTATCTATCAAGGTAGCTGGCTACAGTGGGATGGTATTGGCAAGTCCGTTTATTCTTTATCAGATTGCCCAATTTGTCTTGCCAGGATTGACTAGGGGAGAACGTCGTCTACTCGCTCCTGTAATTTTTGGCTCTAGTATTTTATTTTTTGCAGGTTTGTTTTTTGCCTATATTGCTTTAATTCCTGCTGCGCTTAATTTCTTTATTAACTATGGCAGTGATGTAGTTGAACAATCTTGGTCAATTGATAAATATTTCGAGTTTGTATTACTTTTGCTATTTAGTACAGGTTTGGCGTTCCAAATTCCTGTAATTCAGTTAATTTTGGGCTTTTTAGGCATTGTTTCGGCGGCACAAATGTTTGCAGGTTGGCGTTATGTAGTACTTGGCTCGGTAATTATGGGGGCAATTTTAACTCCTTCAACCGATCCTTTAACACAATCTTTATTGGCTGGTGCAGTGCTAGGACTATATTTTGGCGGTATTGGTGCAGTTAAATTATTGGGAAAATAGCTGCTGATAGATTATCGTGATCGCTTTATCGTTCAACCGTATTATTTAATTATTTATTCTTCGGACTATACCATCAAAATACCAGTTTAATATAGGGGTTAAAAGACTATGAAATCGATTCAGAATCGTTAATTCAGCTCCAGGCGCGATCGCAAAATATCCGCTCTCCACTCCCCGAATAATCTGTTTTGCTACCGCTTCGGCTGTCAAAATTTTGGCTGTAGCAGTAATTTTTTTGGTTTCGGCAGGTTTGATTTTATTTTCTGCCTCTAACTGAGGAGTATCCGTATCAGGGGGATATACAATTGTGACTTTAATTCCTTTGGGCTTTAGTTCACCTCTGAGAGATTCTGCTAATCCTCGTATGGCAAACTTAGAAGGGCAGTAAGCAGTATAACCGTAAATACCGATCAATCCCGCACCAGACGAAATTAAGACTATTTTTCCCTTTTGCTGCTGTTCCATGGCTGGTAAAACGGCTCTAATGGCGTAAAGAGAACCAAAATAATTTACCGCCATAATCTGTTCAAAAACTACTAGGGGAATTTCTGAAAAGTAACCAGGATGAGTTATTCCCGCCGAAGTAATCAGTATGTCTGGTATTCCTTGTTGAGCGATCGCGCCCTTGATAGCGGTTTCAACAGTAGTCGAATCAGCTACATCGGCTGGAAAAATAAGCACTTGCTGGGAAGCTAGAGCTAACGTAGCTATTTCCCGTTGAGCAGTGGCTAGCTTTTGGCGATCGCGAGCAATTAAGGAAATATTTGCACCCTGTTGAGCTAACAACTTTGCTGTAGCTTTACCAATACCGCTAGAGCCACCTGTAATAATTACGTGTTGATTTAAGTATTTCATGTAAACAAAGATTAATATAGAAAAGCAAACGCTATCTTTCAAAGTTGCTCATATATGTTAGCCAAGCGTTATTATTTTCCACTTAAGACCATTAAAAAATGGCTAACTATGTTTACTATAATTGCGATCGTGTTATTTACATCCTGTTATATTTATGGTTCAAAAATAGAGCCTAATTGGATTGAAATAGTGCCAATTCAACTTACAATTCCTAACTTAAGTCCAGCCTTTAATAAGTTTAAAATTGTGCAGATTAGCGATCTTCATAGCAATCGCTTTATGCCTGCAAAAAGATTAGATAGAATCATCAAACTGGTGAATCAACAAAAGCCAGACGTGATAGCGATTACAGGAGATTTTATTACTAAACACGAGGATTTTAACAGTCAGGAACTAGAGGAAAAATTAAGCAAGCTAGTATCTCAAATAAGTACTTTATCAGTTTTGGGCAATCACGACCACAGGGGAAATGCAAATGCTACTGATAACCTAAAACAAGCTTTGGTACGTAGTAATGTAACTAACTTAGACAATCAAGTATATGTGATTGAACGAGGCACAGAAAAACTAACTTTTGCTGGAGTTGACGATCCTTACTGGGGTAAACCAGATTTAGATCGAGTCATCAAGCTTCTACCCGATAATAGTGCTGCCATATTATTAGTTCATGAACCAGACTACATCAAAGAGAGTGCGGCAACTCACAAATTTGCTCTTCAGTTGTCTGGTCATTCCCATGGAGGACAAATTAAAATTCCTTTTCTTAATCCTTTGATACTGCCTTATGGCGGAAAAAAATATTTTGCTGGTTTGAATCAGGTTGAAGATACTTTAGAGTATACCAATCGCGGTTTGGGCATGACGGGTTTACCACTGCGTATTAATAGTCGCCCAGAAATCACGGTCTTTACCCTTCATAGCTTGACCTAAACTGTTCATTGCTCATTGTTCATTGTTCCAACCCTGTAGCAATTTGAATTACCTGCATCAACTCTTTAATACTACGACAATCGGCGGGAAGCAGACAAGGGTAAACGTTTAGTCCTTCAATTTGGTTTGCAGCTTCGGTGGTTCTAGTGTCTAAAGTTACTATAGGTAGGGCAGCCAAATATTCAGAGGCTTGGAGAGATCGCCAATATTGAGCAGGATCGGCAATTTGATGTCCATCTAGCACAATCACATCCAACTTCCAAATACGGGCTAAAGTATGTGCCTGCTCTAAACCATCGGCTTCAATAACACGATGTTGATAATGATGCTGTTTGCTGATGCTCGTACAATCTTGTTCCGCCCAGTTTTTCAGATTAAAATTCAAACCATTATAGTTATCGATCATCGGGTCAACCATTTCTGGTTCAGGATAAAGGCAAAGTACAGTCAAATTTTTCTTTACTTTGACTTGAGTATCAAAAGCTAAATCTGTGTCTGAAGAATGGTTGCTCATCTCAGTTTTGGCTTGAGGTAGCAGTAAAGTAAGCTGGCAGACATCTGTTGAATAGTCACTTTGTATTTTTACCTGAGCAATCTGTGCCAAATATTGAGCAATAACTAAATTTAAACCAGAACTTTGCTGAGGACAACCAAAATTGTCAGTGGATGATGCCAACCCAAAATCACTCATCAGACCATTGTTAACTATGATTACCGTGCATTCTTGCCAACTTTTGATCTTAATAGTCAAGATACTATGGGCTGGTTCACAAAACTGGAGTGTTTCCAAAATTAGGTGAGAAAGTATAGTCGATAATTGTACTTTATCGGCGATCGCTCTCTCTGCTCCAGGCTCTATATCTAATTTTAATTGAGTCTCTGAAAAAAAATTTGATTCTGCTGCGCTGGCTGATTTATATTTGCTCATAGCCTGCTGAAAAAGCTGAAGACAAAGAAACCTTAGATCGATTGCTGCTGGCTGGGGCTGAAACTTTTCAACAGTTAAACTGGTTAATTCAAGCAAGTCATTGACAATGCTCATTAGCTTTTGTCCCCCTTGATAAATTAACTGTGCATAACTCAGTTGACGCTGATTAAGTTTTCCTAGTTGCCGATCTTTAAACAGGCTAGATAAACCAACAATGCCAGTTAAAGGAGATTTTAGTTCATGGCTAATTGTTCCCAGTAGTTTGTCTACTAATGTTTCATTAGTTGCTGATGCACCATCTGCTAGCTGTATGGCAACTGAATCAGCAATAGATGCCTTAGTTGCCAAAGTAAGCCAACACATAGAAGTATTATTGTCCAAAAATTTATCAGTATTGAGATCTGCCATCATTGGCTGGAATGAAATCTGGGGCGTATTAATGATGGTTGAATCGAGGTTTGATGCTAAATATTTAAGTATTTGTGAGGTTTCTAGCTTTCCCTGTAGCTTACCCAACTCATCAATTATTAAATATTCGCAATCGCTCAATGAAACATCTTCTAAATTATTTAAAAACTCTTGCAGTTTGATCTTGCCTTGATAAGCGATCGCTGGCTTGATTAAATAATCAAAATTATCGTATGTTAGATAGGAAATATCTTCTTGATGAGCTATTCTCGGATGACTAATCATGGATACACAATCTCTCTGCCATAATTGAGCCATCAACGATAGCAAATCTTGAGAACTAATTGTTCCCCAGGCATTGTTTTTTAAAGGAACTGCAATTATTTGGCAATTACCATGCTTAAAAATATTTAAGATACTGCCCAAATCTGCTTCTGGTTGACAGATGGGAATTGAATCGGCAAAATCGTTCAGAGTAGGAGCGTGACTAAACATAAATTCTTGTTTGTTGTCTTCCAGAAGAAAAATTGACCAACGTTTACAGTAGATTAGGCTCTACTGTTTTCTAGCCAAGTAATTTTAAACTTATCAGCAATTATTGATTTGACCAACCCTCAGATATAACTCCGCCTGTGCAAGGCGGGGAACAGTTGACATTATGCTCAATTAAAAAGGGATTTTATCTCGCAATCTAACCAGTCTAATTTAGCAGGATGCTATCTCTATATATTTATCTATCTATATATATTATTACCTTTAGTGAGTTGGTTCACTATTACTTTAGATTATGTTTTATTACAATTAGCCAAGTCGAACAATAAATATCTAAATTTTTATAAAAATTAGATATTTATTGACGTTAAAATATTGTCAGTTCATGGTGTTTGCGTTCTCTGAGCATCATATAGGCTTCTATGGGCTGCTCTAGCTGTCTTGATACGATGCCTTATTTCAGATTCAGATGTAACTCTGACAACCATAACGTAGAATTTACTCAGCAATGTCAGATTATCAAGAAAAATTTCGTTCAACTAAAAACTCTATTAAGAGCAAACTGCATATTTGTTTGTTTTCTACCCAACAGCAGTTGGCTAAATTAGTTATTGAACGATTAAATAGCGATCGCTTTAAAGTTAAAGATCTTAGTTTAAGTAGTAATCTAGTTAATTTTTTGACTGACAATGAAGAGCAGATAGACTGCATTGTTTTAGTCAAAGATAGTCAATCAAGTTCAGCCTTAAAGCAGTTATGGCAATCAAAAATTTTACTGCCTATGGTAATAGTCGAGACTGAACAGCCTGCTAATCCTAACCTTGAATTAGCAGATGATTGCAACCAGTTTCTTGACGATATTATCCAAACTTGCATTATTTATCACCCAGCAGAGATACATTTGTATCCAACTCAGCTAGCAGAAATTAGTACTTATATTAATCTGGCTATTACTAAATTTTTGAGCCTCGCTCCTAGTTGCGATCTTAATATCCACAAAACTATAAATGAACCAGAAAAAGAAAAAGTGCATAGCTCGCTTATATTACAACAGCGTCGGCTAACGGAAAAAATCAAAGAAAGACTGGGAGGATATTTGGGAATTTATTACAAACGCCAATCCAGCCTTTTTTACCGTAATCTATCTAAAAAAGAGCAAGAAGAATTAGATCAAAAATTAAGCCAAAACTACTGTCAAATTTTGCTGGAATACTTTAATGAGAATTCAGAAACAAATAAGCTAATTGATGAGTTTGTCGATCAAGCTTTTTTTGCTGATATTTCTACTTCGCAAATTCTCGAAATACACATGAAATTGATTGATGAGTTTTCTTATCAGTTACAAATAGAAGGCAGAAATGATGACATTTTGCTTGACTACCGTTTGCCACTGATTGATATTACCGCTCACCTTTGCGAAATGTATCGTCGCTCTATTCCTGGAGAAGACTTTTCCCTAGAATTATTGTTTGCAGTAGAATAAATGGTTACTTGCTTCGCTGTTAAAGGGTAATTTGGTATTGGAAATAAAGCCTGCTTCAAGCTCAAATTTATGACAACAATGCCGAACTATATTAAGTTAAGCAAAATTTTGTAGCGATCGCCTCATCTCAACGCATAAATTATTCAACATGATGGATCAATTTAGAAAAACCTATGTACTTAAGCTGTACGTAGCGGGGAACACACCAAACTCAGTTAGAGCTTTGAAGACTTTGAAGAACATTTTAGAAAAAGATTTTCAGGGAGTTTATGCTCTAAAAGTGATTGATGTCTTAAAGAGTCCTCAGTTAGCTGAAGAAGACAAAATCTTGGCAACTCCTACCCTATCTAAGGTTTTACCGCCTCCTGTTCGTAAAATAATTGGCGATTTGAGCGATCGCGAAAAGGTTTTGATTGGCTTAGATTTGCTCTACGAAGAAATCCGTGAGCGAGAAATGTAACGTCATACTCATCGCATTGGATGTAAAATATTATACTGCCGTGACTAAAGTTAAACGGCGATTGCTTTAAATAAGCAAATAAGAACTATCATTCTTAGCTTAGATGAAAGAACCAAATCCTAATCAACCTTTAGCAACAGAACTATCTACCAAAGGAGTTCGCAAAATCCGCACTATGATTGAAGGATTTGACGAAATCACCCATGGCGGTTTACCTAGTGGTAGAACAACTTTAGTGAGTGGAACATCTGGTACGGGTAAAACTCTATTAGCCATCCAGTTTCTTTATCTAGGAATTGAATTTTTTGATTGTCCCGGTGTTTTTGTTACATTTGAAGAATCACCAAAAGATATTATCGAAAATGCTCATAGTTTTGGCTGGGATTTACAAAGCCTAATTGAGCGCGGTAAGTTATTTATCCTAGATGCTTCCCCCGATCCTGAAGGGCAGGAAGTGATAGGCAATTTTGACCTATCGGCATTGATTGAGCGCATCCAGTATGCAATACGCAAATACAAGGCGCAGCTAGTTTCGATTGACTCGGTTACGGCGGTATTTCAACAGTATGATGCAGCTTCAGTAGTGAGGCGAGAAATTTTTCGTTTAGTAGCCCGTCTCAAGCAGCTAGAAGTTACTTCTATTCTAACTACAGAGAGAGTAGAAGAATATGGCTCTGTTGCCCGTTTTGGAGTAGAAGAATTTGTTTCGGACAACGTAATTATTATCCGCAATGTTTTAGAAGGAGAACGTCGGCGACGTACCATAGAAATTCTCAAGCTGCGGGGTACTACCCACATGAAGGGAGAATATCCTTTTACGATTACCAATGACGGGATTAATATCTTTCCCCTTGGTGCTATGCGTCTTACTCAACGTTCATCAAACGTACGACGTTCTTCAGGAGTTAAAACTCTTGATAAACTGTGTGGCGGTGGCTTTTTTAAAGATTCGATTATTTTGGCAACCGGAGCAACAGGAACAGGCAAAACTTTACTAGTAAGCAAGTTCCTAGAAGAGGGGTGTCGTCAAGGAGAGAGAGCCGTATTATTTGCCTATGAAGAATCTAGGGCGCAGCTATCTCGTAACGCCTCTTCTTGGGGAGTAGATTTTGAAGAGATGGAGCGTAAAGGCTTACTGAAATTACTTTGTTGTTATCCAGAATCAGCAGGTTTAGAAGATCATTTGCAGATGATTAAGTCAGAGATTACCGATTTCAAGCCTGCTCGCATTGCGATCGATTCCCTTTCGGCGTTAGCTAGGGGAGTTAGCAATAATGCCTTCCGTCAGTTTGTCATTGGTGTTACTGGTTATGCCAAACAAGAAGAGATTACAGGCTTTTTTACCAACACCACCGATCAGTTTTTGGGAGCTAATTCAATTACCGAGTCCCATATTTCTACTATTACTGACACGATTATTCTTTTACAATATGTAGAAATTCGCGGTGAGATGTCAAGAGCCATGAACGTCTTTAAGATGCGTGGTTCATGGCATGATAAAGGTATTAGAGAATATGTGATTAGCTCTGATGCGCCAGAAATCCCCTTTATTAAAGAATCTTTTCGTAACTACGAAGGCATTATTAGTGGTTCACCATCTCGTGTATCTCTAAACGAAAAAAGCGAGCTATCAAGAATTGCCAGAAACGTTAAGGATATAGGCATTGACTCAAAAGACGAAGAATAAGCTATGGAGTATGACCTTCCGTAAAAATCATAATTGATAATTATCAAAAATTACACGATATTGTTGGTAGATAACAATCAGAGTAGGCAATTAATGCTTTTACCCTACACCTTTAACTACCAATAAACTGTTTAACTCAACTGATTCTAAAAATTTTAGGATATGCTGGTGAGGAAATAGCTGGGAACTAATTGTTTTAAACCAAGAAGCTAGCTATTGAGCGAATCCGCTCTCTCAAAAAACATATTTGCCAGACAGAGCCTTGTAGGTATTTTGAATGAGCTATTGCCTAAATCCATCCTGTCCCAAACCAGTTAATAATCCCAAATCCAAACTCTGTGCAGCGTGTGGAGCGAAATTGCTGCTGCATGGTCGCTATCACCTAGTTAAAGGTCTAGGTAAAGGGGGTTTTGGCGCAACTTTTCTGGCTGCCGATCTCTCCCTTCCAGGAAAACCATTATGTGTAATTAAGCAACTACGTCCTAATACAGACAATCCTAACTTCTTGTCCATGGCTAGAGAATTATTTGAAAGAGAAGCCAGAACATTAGGCAGAATTGGTAATCATCCCAAAATACCTAGACTGCTAGATTATTTTGAAGATCGCAATCAATTTTATTTAATTCAAGAGTTTGTTAAAGGCAACAATCTTCAGCAGGAAGTCAAAAAAATTGGCGTTTTGAATGAGGCAAAGGCAAGACAGGTACTCAAAGAAGTTTTGGTGATCCTGCGCGATATTCACGTTCAAAAAGTTATTCATCGAGATATCAAACCTGCTAATATTATTCGTCGCGAAATAGATGATCAGTTAGTTTTAATTGACTTTGGAGTAGTTAAAAATCAAGTTAATAGTATTGGTGCAGCAGGTTCTAATCAAACGGCATTTACTGCTTTTGCAGTCGGTACTCCTGGCTTTGCTCCTCCTGAACAGTTAGCCATGCGTCCTGTTTATGCCAGTGATGTCTATGCCCTTGGTGTTACCTGTATGTATTTAATGACGGGAAAAGCACCTAAAAACCTGGATTGCGATCCCATTACTGGAGATATTGATTGGTTTAAGTATGTTAATGTCAGCGATAGTTTTGCAGAAATTTTAACCAAGATGCTAGAGGTAGCGGTTAAAAGCCGTTATAAAAGTGCCGAAGAAGTATTGCAGGTACTAGACCTGGAAAATCATGTAGATAGCCTATCTGACAGTATGCTTAGTTTTCCTGCTGCTAATGAACCTCCTAGTACTCTTGCTAATCGCTCAAGAATGGGTTACTCTCAACGGGATACGTCTAGTTCTAGAGGTGACAGCAGAATGTCCAGCCGTACAGGCAGAACGACTTCTACCTCTAGATATTCGAGAAATGCTGCTCAAACTAGTCTTAGTCACGCTTCTCTCAACCAAATTGCTAAAAATCCTCCTAAGCCTGCTAAAATTTCGGCTGAAGAGGTTTTAAAAGCCTATAGTTCTGGTAGAAAAGACTTCGGCTTAAAAGATATGACCATGCAAGATCTACAAAAAGCTGATTTATCCGAATCTAAGTTTCACGATTCTAAATTAATCAGAGTCAACTTCCAGGGAGCAGATTTAAATAAAACCAGCTTTACAAGTTGTGATATGCGTCAAGCTATGCTGCGTAACGCTGACCTAACTCGCGCTTTGTTTAATGCTGCCAATTTGGAAGATGTAGATTTTCGTGGTGCAAATTTAAGCTACGTCAATTTTAAAGATTCTAAGCTTAAAGGGGCAAATCTCTGTGGTGCTAACCTAAGCAATACTAATTTAACCAAAGAACAGCTAGAAGAAGTTAAAACAAACTGGATGACTATTATGCCTTCAGGAAAACGAGGATTTTGGTAAAAACTAGGGGCGATTCGCCTTTTGGGTTCGACATCGCCAAGCATTCCCTTGCGCCAAGATGCGAAATATCGGTTTAGAGATAGAACGATCGCAATTCTCCACAATTTCTCAATAGGCTTACTCAGTACTCTCCGAAAAAATAGCTTTTTCTAACTTAGAGATCGCCTTTTCTAAATCATCATTGACAATTTGAATTTCAAATTCATCTTTGGCTGCCATTTCTTCTCTAGCAATCTTTAGCCGTTCGGCGATCGACTCTTCTGAGTTTTTACCCCTGCTTCTAATTCTCTGCTCTAGTTCCTCAATAGAAGGAGGCATAATAAAAATACGGCAAGCATCAGGAAACATATTGGCGATCGCTCTAGCTCCTCTCAACTCTATTTCTAAAATGACGTAGTTTCCCTGCTCGATTTGTTCTAATACCTGAGCTTTGGGCGTGCCATAATAATTTCGCGCGTATTCTGCCCATTCTAAAAGTTCATGATTAAGAATTGCCGTTTCAAAGTCTTTTTGACTCAGAAAATAGTAATTTACGCCTTCGATTTCTCCTGGACGAGGTTGTCTAGTAGTAGCAGAAACAGACACTCGTAGTTGAGGATGGCGTTGCAATAGTAAACTGACAATCGTACCCTTTCCTACACCACTTGGTCCTGTGATCGCGATGAGTTTACCTGGCTGTTCTACTGACATTGATGATAATCTAATCTAGTTGGGATTCTATTCTTTATTAACTACAAATCGATGAGCTACAGTCTCAGGCTGTATTGCGGACAATACTACATGAGATGAATCTGTAATAATGACAGCGCGAGTACGGCGACCATAAGTTGCATCTATTAATAAGCTTTTCTCTCTAGCTTCGGTAATAATCCTTTTGATAGGTGCGGACTCGGGGCTAACAATAGCAATAATACGATTAGCGGAAACTATATTACCAAAACCAATATTAATTAATTGAATATCCATAATTATTTGTGAATTGCGACTTTTAGGGTGATTTATCGCCAAGTTTAGAAAATATAATTTTAATACTATAGTTAAAAACTTTGATTTACAAGCAAAATGGCATATAGACGACGTTATTTAAGGAAATTTTAGCTTTTAGCACCAATCCAAACGCTTTGTAGCCAGAATTACAGTAATTTAATTATTTATTTAAACTTTTATTATATTTACTATTATGCAACCAGTTGACTACACAACCTTGATGGCAAGCTGCAATGAACTTAATCGAGACTGGATTCCTGCTCGTATTGAGCAGATATATCAACGCGATCGCTTTACTATTTCTTTAGCTCTACGCACCCTCAAAGCCAAGCCCTGGCTCACAATTTGCTGGCATCCTGAAGCAGCCAGAATCAATATTGGCGATCCTCCACCCAGAGTTAAGGACACTTTTACCTTTAGCGATCAGCTTCGCCATCAGCTTAATGGTTTAGCTTTAATTGATATTAAGGCGATCGCGCCTTGGGAAAGAGTCTTAGATCTCCAGTTTGCCAACCGTCCAGGAGAAGCCCCCTTCTGGCATTTATACGTAGAGATTATGGGTAAATATAGTAACGTCATTCTTACCGATGCCGACCAACAAATTATTACCCCTGCCCGTCAAATTAGTGCTGCTCAATCTAGTGTACGTCCGATCCAAACTGGTCAAGGTTACGAGATGCCCCCAGCCCTGACTGGCACAACTCCTAAGCTAGAAGAATCTTTTGCACGCTGGCAAGAAAGAGTAAGCCTAATTCCTGGTAACCTGCAACGTCAATTACTCAAGTCTTATCGTGGTTTAAGCCCTAGAGTAGCAGAAGAAATTATTATTGCAGCAGGTTTATCACCCCAGCAGAATACAGATACTCTTGAAGCTGAACACTGGCAGGAGTTGTTTAGCTACTGGCAAAACTGGCTGATGGTTTTAGATAATTGTCAGTTCAATCCTGGCTGGCTAAACAATGGTTATACAGTTTTGGGCTGGAATAAAACTGAATCTGTGGAGCAAGTGCAAACTTTACTTCATCGCTACTATACCGATGAAGTAAATCGACAGCAGTTTAAGCAACTGCACCATCAGCTAAATCAGAAATTAACTAACCTACTCAAAAAGCTAAACGTCAAAGCCAATAAATTTCGTCAACGTTTACAACAGTCTGCCGATGCGGATAGCGATCGCTCTTCAGCAGATTTATTGATGGCGCATCTCCATCAATGGCAGCCAGGCATCAAGTCAATAACTTTAAATGATTTTGAAACAGGCAAGCCAGTTAAAATTAAGCTTAATCCTGAAAAAAACGCGGTGCAGAATGCTCAGGCTCTCTATAAAAATAGCCAAAAACTAAAAAGAGCCAAAGGTGCAGTTGTCCCTTTACTAGCGGAAGTCGATCATGAAATTAATTATTTATCTCAGGTGCAAACAGCCTTAAATCAGCTACAGGGAGAAAAAGTAATTGGTAGCTCGGAAAATCTCCACGCTTTAGAAGAAATTAAAGAAGAGCTAATTCAGCAAAATTATCTTACTGCCGAACGTCAGGGGGATGACAGAAAAGTAGACCGAGATACCCAACCCTATCGCTATACTGCTCCATCTGGATGTGAAATTTGGATTGGACGTAATAATCGTCAAAACGATATTTTAACTTTCCGTACTGCCGTAGAATATGACCTTTGGTTTCATACCCAAGAAATACCTGGTAGTCATGTATTGCTGCGTTTAGATCCAGGTACAGTTCCCAGTGAGGCAGATCTTCAGTTTACTGCCGATCTGACAGCCTATTACAGTCAAGCTCGCGAAAGTGAACAAGTACCGGTGACGTATACCAAGCCTAAATATGTTTATAAACCCAAGGGTGCAAAGCCTGGAATGGTAATCTATAAGCAAGAGACAGTTATTTGGGGTAAACCTCAAGTAGCCAAAGAATATCTTTCCTAAAGAACATAAACTTTAGTTGAGAGATCTAAATCACATCATTTCATAACCTGATAGCGTAAAATCAGTGTAACAGACAAGACAATTATTATTTTTTTACAAAAATAGCGTATCTTCTGTTACAATTCTTAGTTAAGTCAAAAATTGAAAGTTGCCTCTTTTGAGAACGCGCAACAAAAGATTTTTCCAGGCTTAAACAACAACAACATTTTACTTAGCCAGCGATCGCGATCGCTGGTATTTTTTTTAGGTAATAATAAAATCAGAGATTACTCCGTCCGTTTAGGGCGGAGCCTGCTCTGATCGTTGATCAATATCTTTAGCGGGCATACATTTTCCCATGAGTTACGTAAATCAAGTAAACCAGAATCTTAGAACAGCCGAAGAAGAGGAAGAAGATTTATTTGATTATGCTTATGAGCAGCCAGGCAGTATGCCAGGTACGCTTAATATTGAAGATGATGCTGAGTTACCTGAGATAATTTTAATTGACTACAATGGCGATCGCGTTGAAAGGATTAGCAACCTAACCCCTGAAGCCTGCGCCAAACATCTCGATACAGAATCAGTATCATGGCTTGATGTCAAGGGTTTGGGTAGCGAAAACATTTTGCAGAGATTAGGCAAGGTATTTGGGTTACATCCTTTGGTATTAGAAGACGTGGTTAATGTTCCCCAAAGACCAAAGGTAGAAGATTATCCGCAACAGTTAGTAATTATTACCCAAATGGTTATCCCCAAAACTTCAGGAGAGGGATTTTGGCTAGAACAGGTGAGTTTGGTAGTGGGCAAAAACTATGTATTAACCGTACAAGAAAAACCAGATAAAGACTGTTTTCGACCAGTAAGAAGGCGGATTAAATTTAAAAAAGGAAATATTACCACCATGGGAGCAGATTATCTAGCTTATGCTCTTTGGGATGCAATTATAGATGGTTTTTTCCCCGTTTTAGAAATTTATGGCGAAAAGATAGAAGACCTAGAAGACGAAGTTCTTTTTAATCCTAGTAACCAAAGTTTGGCTAAAATTTATCAAATAAAAAGAGAACTATTAGCTTTACGTAGGGCAATTTGGCCTCAAAGAAATGCCTTGAATACTCTAATCAGAGACGGTAGTAGCGTCATAGATCCAGAGATTTTAATCTTTTTGAGAGACTGTTATGACCATGCCGTACAAATTATTGACATTATTGAAACATACCGTGAATTAGCCTCTAGTTTGACCGATATTTATCTGTCTGCTATTAGCAATAAAATGAATGAAGTTATGAAACTATTAACGGTAATTTCCAGTATTTTTATTCCACTGACTTTTATCGTCGGTATCTATGGCATGAACTTTAATCCCCATGCTTCTCCTTGGAATATGCCAGAGTTAGACTGGTATTGGGGCTATCCTCTTTGTTGGCTATTGATGATAGCGATCGCAGCTTCTTTGATTTATTTCTTTTGGCGGCGAGGTTGGTTTGAAAACTTTTCTAAGATACCCAAACAAAAATAAAATTAGCGGATCGAAGAAACAAATTCCTTGATGATGTGATTATTATCTAGATTGGGAAAACTAAAAGATATAGTTAGCTGCTTAAATGTATCTCTGCCAAACTAAACTGATCTCGATCGGGAAATATTAAACGTCGCTAAAAGTTTAGGACTGATAATAAATAACTTATATATGTTACAAACCAAGTCTCCAGAGCCAATTAATCGTAATGTAGGCAGCCAGTTGCAAACAATTCCTCTTGCCATGGTAATTAGTTTGATTCTTTTTGGAGGAATTGGTTGGCGTTTGAGTTATTTGCAAATACAACGAGGAGACTTAAACCAATTAAAAGCCGATCAAAATCGAACTCGTATTGTTCCCAAACCACCAGTTAGGGGCAGCATTCTAGATCGCCAGGGAAAAGTTTTAGCCACCAATCGCTCGTCTTATTCTGCTTATTTGTGGCCCAAGGCATACAAACAAAAAAACTGGCTAAAAAACCGCAATATTATTGCTGCAATCTTAAATATTGATGCCCAAGATTTACAAAAAAGAGTAGAAGAAGCAGGATATAACTATCCGAGTTTAATTCCCATTGCTCGTCATCTAACTCCAGCGCAAATTACGGCACTAGAAGAATATCATTCTCAGTTTCAGTGGGTGGAAATAGATATTGGCAAAGTAAGATACTACCCTCAAAAAAAATTGGCTGCTCATATCCTAGGCTATACAGGGGAATTAGACCAAGAGCAATTAGAGCAAAAAAAATCAAAAGGTTATCGTCTTGGGGATGTAATCGGCAAAATGGGCGTAGAGTCTGCCTATGAATCTGAACTTAGAGGTAAATGGGGCGGATTAAAGCTCGAAGTTGATGGTGGAGGACGCATTATTAGATATTTGGGTGAAAATCCCCCTAAATCAGGCAAAGATATTAAATTAACTATTGATGCTGATGTGCAAAAAGCTGCCGAAACTGCTTTAGGAACAAGAAAAGGCGCAATTGTTGCTTTAGATCCCAAGAATGGCGCAGTGTTGGCGATGGCGAGTTATCCTAGCTTCGATCCAAATATTTTTTCCACTTCGGTGACGACAGAAACCTGGAAGGAATTACAGGCACAAGGTAATCCTTTCCTCAACATGGCTCTGCGGGCTTTTCCTCCTGCTTCTACATTTAAAATAGTTACCGATACAGCAGGAATGGAATCGGGCAAATATCCTCCTAACACTATTTTGGGGACATATCCCTATTTATCTGTCGGGGGAACAAGATTTGGAGAATGGAATAAAAGCGGTTTTGGACCATTAGGATATGTATCTGCCTTGGCTTGGAGTAGTAATACTTTTCATGGTCAAATTGGACAAGGAGTTGGCGGCGAAGAGTTAATCAAATGGGCAAGAGCCTATGGTTTAGGCAAATTGACAGGCATCGAATTACAAGGAGAAACAGCAGGACTTATAGCCGATGATGCTTGGAAACGCCGTAATTTTGACAATTGGGGCTGGACTGTGGGAGATACGGTTAATATGTCCATCGGTCAGGGATTTACCACCGCCACGCCTTTACAAATAGCCGTTATGTTTAGTGCGATCGCTAATAATGGATATCGAGTAAAGCCTCATTTATTGGCAACAGATAATCAAACTAAACAAGCTCAAAGAGTAAACCTAAACCTTAAACCGACTACCTTATCCACTATTCAACAAGGACTTAGAGCCGTAGTCAACGGCGGAACAGGAACAAGATTAAACTCCCCTGATATTCCCCCAGGAGCAGGTAAAAGCGGTACAGCCGAAGCACCTCCAGGAGAAGCTCATACTTGGTTTGGAGCTTATGCCCCTTTTGATAAACCAGAAATTGTGGTGGTGGCTTTTGCTGAGCATTCTGGTGGTGGCGGTGGTTCGGTGGCTGCACCCTTAGTAAGACAGGTAATGGAAGCTTATTTTAAACTTAAAAAGTAGTATTATTGTTACAAAAGTATTGAGGTTATTTCTTCCTGCCTGATTTCTAGAAAAAGATTCCTATAAATTAGCACTGATTAATAATCATTGTTTTGTTGATAAGCTAGATAGATGGCCTCTAAAAATTGGCTGTTACTATAACCTTCGGGAACTTTTTCTAACAAAATAATTTCTTTAACCTGTTCGGCTAATTTACGGCTTAATTGATGCTGATATTCCAGCATAATATTTTGACGACGCTGGAGAAAATCACGAATGGTGGCAAAATCTTCTGGCAGTAAATTAGTTATCTCAGACTCAATTCTTAGTTGGACTGCTAAATCTTGAGCTTCTGGGGAAATATCAAAACTAGCAGATTTGGATGCCTGTTCATCTTGAACTACAAGTGTCCCTGCAACTAAATCACCGATACGTTTCTCTCGTTGAGAAAAGACTATAAAAAATACGCCGATGAATAAGATATCATCTACTGGTCTAAGTAATGCTCGTAAAATAGCTTGAGGTAACCTTTCTGGCTTACCGTTATCGCGAATAACTCTAATTTTAATCCATTTTTTGCCTGGAGTTTGTCCCTGCCAGAGAGTTTCTAAAATTACAAAATAGCCAACATAAATAGCAAAAGCAACGAGAGATTGAATTGCTATAATCCACTGTGCAAGTAAATCTGGATTTGAACCAAAAATAAATCCTGGATCGATTTGATAAGCAAAATAATAGCTAACTACCCAAGTTAGTAACACAGTCAGCCCAATAATTGTGTAGTCTATTATTAAAGCAAATGAGCGATTGCCAATCCCTGCTAAAGTAAATTCGAGTTCAACGCTTTCTGGAGTTTGTAAATTAATTTGATTAAAAAAAAGCATATATATATCGAGCCTAGAAAACAATAATTAATTTAGGCTTTGAGTCTAGCTCGATCTATTAGAGGCAACTGTGATTCCAAGCATAGATATAGTTCTAGTTACATACAATTAATACTGGATTCGTATTTTACCAAGATTTTGTCTGCCCTAACTGCTCTAGCTACTACTACCCAATTTGGAAATATGAATGTTTAATGATTAGTGTTCAATGTTTAATGCAAGACTGTTATGTCCGCAGGGTCATTCAAACAAGACGGTTTAGGCTGGCACATAGATTTAATTAAACGCAGAATTGGTGAATGGATCGAATATAAAGCCTCTCAATTAGATACAGACTCCTGGGAGCTAGGATGGATTAAATCTAGGCTACTCTGGCAAATTGTTAAATTCGGTATGTGGTTGCTTCTGGCTATTTTATTAGTTTGGCTGACATGGCAACTGTGGCTGATTTTGCGTCCTTACTGGAAACGCTGGCAAAGAAAAAATAACCGCTCTTTAATCATCGATAAACCTACTAATACACCAAAACTTTCTCAAGCAGACTGGCTAGAGCGATCGCAAGCAGCCAGAATTGAAGGTAACTATCGTCAAGCAATTTTTTGTTTATATCAGGCGATGTTGCAGCTACTAGACGAGCGAGGAATTATTGCAGCAAGATCTAGTCGTACCGATGAAGAATATCGGCGATCGCTTTTAGAGCAGGATCTATCTAGCCTCCAAGCCTACGAGCTATTGCTGTCTAGTCATCAAAGATTGTGCTTTGGTAGAGCGCAAGCAGATCGATCTCTGTTTGAGCAATGTCAACAGGCATATAAACAAATTGAAGTTAATCCCAACTGATAATAATGCCAAACTTTCGTCAACGTCAATGGCTCTTGGCAGCAATGGCGATCGCCGTAATCATCGTTTTAACTTTAATTGCTGCACCTAATAGCAACGGCAGTAAAAACAACAGTGGTTCGAGCTATGGACGCACTCCTGATGGTTATGGTGCATGGTATGAGTATATGTCGAAAAAGGAAATACCAATCAAACGTTCACAAAAGCCTTTTGCCCAATTTATTAAAGACAATAATCAGGGAGTTACCTATATTAAAATCCACAGTAAAGCTGATTTTCTATCTAGCACCCTAGACTTATCTAAACATGAGTCAAGCTGGGTAGAAAAAGGCAATACTCTGGTAATTCTGGGAGTTAATCTACCAGCCACCGCAGCACCTTTTAAAAGCTTTATACCCTATCGAGATCGGCCTTTATCTAGTCGTCAAATCGAAATTGAAACTACTCGCCGTTACATATTTCCTAGCAAAAATACTAGCTTACTTAGCGATCGCTATGGGGCAATTGTTTGGTCAAAGACACTCGGTAAAGGCAAAGTTATTTACAGCACCACTCCCTATTTAGCAGCTAATGCCTATCAAGATTCTGCTGATAATTATGAATTTCTGGCAGAGTTAGTTAGCCAAAATCGAGCTATCTGGATAGACGAATATATTCATGGCTATAAAGATCGAGAAATAATTGTTAAGGAGCAAAGAGAAAACGTTCTAAGCTATCTTGCCAAAACTCCTTTATATTTATTGTTTATACAAATGATAGTTATTGGTAGTGTTGCAAGTGCTGCTGCTTTTCGTCGCTTTGGTGTACCTATTGTCTCTAAAACTGCACTGGTAGATAATAGTACAGCTTATATTGATGCGCTTGCAGGAGTATTAGAAAAAGCCAACAGTACAGATTTTATTATAGATACTATTGCTAAAGATGAACAAAGAAAACTGCAAACATCTCTTGGTTTAGGAAAGTGTTTAGTTGATGACAAGACTTTAATTAATACCTGTCAACAACAGAAAAAAGAATCGGTAGCAGATTTGAGGCAATTATTGCAAACTAGAAACGCTAATCATAAAATCAGTGATGCAAAGTTAATCACCTGGATACAGAAATGGCAGAAAATTAATTCTCAGTAAATCTAGAGGTAGTTTTGAAGATAAGTGAGTAATGATACAAGCTTTGATAATTGGTTAGCATTAGCAATTGGTAATTCCAGACTGCATTGGGCATGGTTTCAGCATGATACTTTAATTAAAACTTGGGATACACGACATTTATTGATCGCAATCAAACCCAATCAGTTACCTCAGCAATTTTTAGCTAACCAACTACTTGAAAAACAGCTTACGCAAATACCAGTTTATTTAGCTTCAGTTGTTCCAGGACAAACAAAACTCTGGCAAAATTATGCTGATTTAAGAATAGTAACTCTAGAAGATATTGAATTAGAAAATATTTATCCCACCATGGGAATCGATCGCGCTTTAGCAGCTTGGGGCGCAGTAGAAACCTACAGTAAA